>DASVXN010000067.1:0-6281 GCA_036392635.1 Sphingomicrobium sp.
ACAACATGACCGACCGGCAGGGCGCGCTGGGCGTGCTAGTCTCGCTGGAGGCGCCCGAGCGGCAGCAGGCGCTGGACGCCTTCTACGACCGGTTCAGAGGCGACCCGCTGGTGCTCGACAAGTGGTTCGGGCTGCAGGCGGCTGCCCAGCGGTCGGATACGATCGACCAGGTGCTAAGGCTCGCCCAGCATCCCGACTTCACGTTGAGCAATCCCAACCGGCTTCGCTCGCTGGTGGGTAGCTTCGCGGCCAACCACTGGGTGTTCCACTCGGCTGACGGACGCGGCTACGCCTTCCTCGCGGACATGATCATCGCCGCCGACAAGCTCAATCCGCAGATCGCCGCCCGTCTGGTACCGCCGCTGGGCCGCTGGCGCCGCTTCGAACCGAACCGCGCCGAGCTGATGCGGCAGGCGCTCCAGCGCGTCGTGGATACGCCAGGCTTGTCGAAAGACGTTTTCGAGCAGGTCTCGAAGAGTCTGGCTTAGCCGCCGATCCAGCGAGCGACGTCCAGCGCAACTTGGTTCGCCGCGCGGTTCAGGGCCGGGCCGACGGTTGGCGCTGTTCCGTCCGCGGGCGCGCTGCCGGTGAAGCGCCGGGTCGAAATGCCGGCTCCTCCCGCCGTGCTCTTGGCGGCGTCGTAGGTGACGACGACCTGGCCGGTCGACGTGTCAAAGCCGAACTGCTGAAGCTGCCCCGTGATCGTCACTCCCGGATCAAGCGTGGACTGGGCGGCATCGAGGACGACGCGATTGGTCGTGCGCCGCACCGTCTCTTCGAGCAGGCCCTGGAACAGCCGGTCGGGCGTATCGACCAGCTGCAGGTTGGTCACATATTGGACGTTGGTCGGGCCGAGCTGCACCGGCACGCGCGAGAAGGCGAGCTCCTTTGGGACCGTCGGGATCTCGATGGTCACCGACTGACCCGCGGACGCTGTCCGGACGATCTGTCCCGGCGCCGCTGCCTCCGGCGTCAGAGTCACGAGCGTCGTTGGAGGCTTGCCGCCACCGCCGAGCAGCCCGCCGAGCGAGCAGCCGCCCAACGCCGCCGCCACGGCGATCGCCATTCCAGTCCTGGTGAGCAGCCTCATTTGCGTTTTCCTGGATTGTAGTCGGGCAGCTTGGGCGCTCCGAGCGCGCCGCCAATGCCCTGCTGGTTGACGCGGTTCGTCACCGCCTGCAGCGACTGGGTCAGCTGTTGAAGATCGCGCACCAGCTTGTTGGCCTGAGGCAGGGTCGACTTGCTGAAGTTCTGCACGCCCGGCCGGGCATCGCTGATCATCGCGTTGAGGTTCTCGGTCGTCTGCTGAACCGAGGCCAGCGACTTGTTGAGATTCTCGATGGCGGGACGCCCATCCTTGGTCAGCATATTGTTCGCGTTGGCCGACAGGGCAGCGACATTGTTCGCCGCAACACCGGCATTGTGCGACGCGATCTTAAGCTCGGCGAGCGTGTCACCCATCTCCGGCGCGCGTTGGCGCAGGACCTTGGTGGTCTCGTCGATATTCTCGAGAATGTCGGAGATCGAGTTCTGGTTCTTGTCGCTGAGCAGCTCGGTCAGACGTTCGGTCAAGCGCTGGATACGATCGATTAGCTCCGGGGCGCTGTTCAGGAGCGCGCTGATGCCGCCCGACGTCGCCGGGATGACCGGGCAACCCTGAGGGCCCATCTGATCGATCGGCTGGCGACCGCGCTCAGCGCCGGCGAGCTGGATTTCCGAAACTCCCGTGAAGCCGACGCCATGGATCTGCGCGCTGGTGCCCTGGAGGACCGGCGTCTGGTCATCGACCTCGATCCGCACCCACACGAACTCGGGCCGGTTGGGAAGCAATGAGATCTTCTGCACCTGCCCGACGGGCACGCCCGAGAAGCTGACGTTAGACCCCTTGTTGAGGCCGCCCACCCCCTGAGCGAAGTAAATGTCATAGCATTTCGTCGTCTTGTTCGAGAGCCCGGCAAGCCAGACGATGAACAGCAGCGTGCCGATCAGAAGCGCTACCGTGACGGCGCCGACGAACACGTAATTCGATCGGGTCTCCACTACGCTAGCGCCCCTTTTCCGTGGTCTTCATAGCTCTGGGCGGCCGTGCGACCGCGCGGCCCGTTGAAATACTCTTGTATCCAAGGATGGTCCAAAGCCAATAGTTGCGGGATCGTTCCAACCGCGATCACCTTTTGGTCGGCGAGGACGGCAACGCGGTCGCAGACAGCGTGCAGCGTATCGAGGTCGTGGGTGATCAGGAACACCGTCAAACCCAGCCGTTCCTGAAGCGACTTCACAAGCTGGTCGAAAGCCGCGGCCGCGATCGGGTCGAGGCCGGCGGTGGGCTCGTCCAGGAACAGCAGTTCAGGGTCGAGCGCCAGCGCGCGAGCGAGGCCGGCGCGCTTGATCATGCCGCCGGAGAGCTCGGACGGATATTTCGGCCCTGCATCGGGCGGGAGGCCGCCCATGCCGATCTTGTAGGAAGCGATCTCGTCCAGAAGCGGCGGCTTGATGAACGGGAAATATTCCCGGATCGGCACCTCGACATTCTCGGCGACGGTCAGCGTTGAGAAGAGCGCGCCGTTCTGGAACAGGATGCCCCAGCGACGGCGGATGTTCTTGGCCTCGTCCTCGGTGCGCCCCACCATATTCTCGCCGAGCACGTCGATATGGCCGGATTCCGGCGTCTGCAGGCCGATGATGGAGCGCAGCAGCACCGACTTGCCGGTGCCCGAGCCGCCGACGACACCCAGGATCTCCCCGCGGCAGACGGTGAGATCGAGGCCATCATGGATGACTGCATCGCCGAACGCGTTGCGCAGGTCGCGCACCTCGATCACGGGAGTGCATCCCTGGGGAACGCCGGCGGGGTCGAGCTCCTTCGGGATCATATCCAGCCGATGTTCGAGAAGAAGACGGCGAAGACCGCGTCGAGGACGATGACGAGGAAGATCGACTGGACCACCGCCGTCGTGGTGCGAGAGCCGACTTCCTCGCTGTTGCCCTCCACCAGCATGCCCTGGAAGCAGCCGGCCAGCGCGATGATGAAGCCGAATACCGGCGCCTTGATGAGGCCCACCCACACGTCGGTCAGCGGGATCGTCTCCTGCAGCCGCTGGATATAGGTAAGCGGCGGGATGCCGAGCGACGTCCACACGAACACGCCGCCGCCGATCAGAGTCAGGAGGATCGCCCAGAAGGCGAGCAGCGGCATCATGAGCACTGCGGCAAGGATGCGCGGGATGACGAGGGCCTCGACGGGCGACACCCCGATCGTCCGCATGGCATCGATCTCTTCCGTGATCTTCATCGTGCCGAGCTGCGCGGCGAACGCCGAGCCCGAGCGGCCCGCGACCATGATCGCCGTCATGAGCGTGCCGAGTTCGCGCGCGCTGATCCGGCCGATGAGGTTGATGGTGTAGACCTCGGCACCGAACTGCGCGAGCTGGACCGAGCCCTGCTGCGCGATGACGATGCCGATGAGGAAGCTCATCAGCCCGATGATCCCGAGCGCACGGACGCCGACCACGTCGAAGCGCTGAACGACGGCATTGAAGCGGAAGCGCTTGGGACGGCGAATGACGTTCGCAAAGCCGATCAGCGTGGCGCCGAGAAAGCCGAGCAGCCCGACGAGGGTCCGGCCCGTATCGGCGACCCAAAGCCCGAGCTCGCGGAGAACGCTGGCGAAGCCCCTGGGCTCGTCGGGCACCACGCGCGTCGGGTGGTCGAACTCGCCGACCTCCTTCAGGAGGCTCACCTCATCCCGGCTCGCGCCGATGACTTTGGCGCCGCGGTCGCGGACCGTGCGGTAGATGATCCACGCGCCGACGGTGTCCATCCGTTCAATCTTGCTGAGGTCGATCGTCAGCGGATCGGCGAGGGCATCGATCTCGCGCTGGGTCGTCGCGGCGCGTGAGATCGTGAGCGCGCCCGCGACGCGGTAGACCGAGCCGTGCGGGTGATCCGTATCCTGCTCACTAACCTCGGCCATGTGCGGCGGAGTAGTGCGCGAAATGCCGCACAGGGGCAAGCCGGTGAGAAAACCGAGGAGTTGCGCCCCTTCCCTGCCGAGTCCCGCGCCTTTATGCGCGCAAGCATGGCAAGCGACCTGCCCCCGCTGTTTGTGCCCGTCGGCGAGAACCCGGCTCGTCCATTCGGGATGGATGCGCGGGACCGCGCGTGCCGATTGGCGACGAACGCGGGGTACGAGTGCGCTGACGCGTTCGAAGCAGGCCGGCCCGCTCTGATCGCCAGCACGAATTACGCGTGGGATCCGGCGTGGCTGAAGGCGATGCGGAGCCGCCCGGGCGCGGTGCTGACGCTCGGCGGCAAGCCCGTCATGGCGCATGTTCCGGCCGACAGTGAGCACGCCGCGGCGGCGATCGCTGCCCTGGAGGGCGGAACCTCATTGGATGGCTTCGAGCCGCTTGCCGCTGAGACGGTCGAACTCGAGAACAAGGCCCTGCGCAAGCGCGAGCGGCCATTCGTCATGCCGCTCGATCCCAACGATCCCGAGCCGGTCGAGCGTGCCGCTTATGACGCGGCATACAAGGGGGTGACGGATGCGCTCACCCTCTACCTGTGGCGCAAGCCGGCTTTCTACCTGACGCGCTGGGCCGCGCGGGCAGGCCTCACGCCGAACTTCATCACGCTTATCGGCGCAGTGCTGTGCGTGCTCGCCTTCTTCCTGTTCTGGCGCGGCGACTATTGGCTCGGCGTGCTGTCGGGCTTCGGCTTCATGGTGCTGGACACGGTCGACGGGAAGCTGGCGCGGTGCACCGGCGCCTCGTCCAAGTGGGGCAATGTGTTCGACCACGGGATCGACCTCGTCCATCCGCCCTTCTGGTGGTGGGCATGGCTTCACGGGCTGACGGCCTATGGCCGCCCGCTGGAGCCGTTTTCCGCGACTACGGCGCTTTGGGTGATCATCGGCGGCTACGTCGCCCAGCGGGTTATCGAGGGGCTTTCGATCAGGCGCTTCGACGGCATGGAAATCCATGTCTGGCGCCCTCTCGATAGCAAGTTCCGGCTGATCACCGCCCGGCGCAACCCCAACATGGTCATCCTGGTCGCGAGCTTGCTCTTCCGGCGGCCAGATGTCGGGCTCGAGCTGGTCGCCTGGTGGACGCTGGTCAGCCTGATCTTCCACGCGGTGCGGCTCGCCCAGATGACAGACCGGAAGGCGCGCGGCCGGCCGGTCGTCTCCTGGCTCGAAGCATGACCTGGACGGCCGTCGTCCTTGCCGGTTCACGGCCCGGCCGCGACGACTTCGCCGCGCAATTCGGGACGGACATGAAAGCGCTCGTACCGATCGGGGGGGAGCCGATGGTGCGGCGGCCGGTGCGTGCGCTGCTCGCGAGCGAAAGCATCGGTCAGGTCCTTGTGCTCTCGCAGGAGCCGGACAGGCTTGCGGCGGTGGTGCCGGGCAACGGCCGGGTCTCGTTCCGCCGGTCCGCGGGCACGATCGCCGAGACAATGCTGGCGATCTGCGACGATCCCGCGATCCACTGGCCGGTGCTGGTGACCACGGCCGACCACGCCCTGCTAGACGGCGCCATCGTCAATCAGTTCACCAAGGAAGCCGCCGGCGCCGATGTGGCTATCGGCGTCGTGAGGCGGCGGAACCTGCTCTCGCGCCTGCCGGAGACGGAGCGGACCTGGCTGAAGTTTCGGGGCGGCGCCTATACGGGCGCGAACCTGTTCATCCTGTCCTCGCCCTCGGTCAGACCAGCGATCGAGCTGTGGCGATCGGTGGAACAGGATCGGAAGAAGGCGTGGCGGGTTATCTCGCTTCTTGGCCCGGCGGTGCTCCTGTCGGCAGCTCTCCGACTGATCAGCCTGGACCAGGTCCTCTCGAAGCTGGGCCGGAGGCTCGGCCTCAAGCTGCGGGCCGTGCGCCTGTCGAACCCGCTCGCCGGCGTGGACGTGGACAAGCCCGCCGACCACACGCTCGTCGAGGCAATCCTGGCGGGCAAGGCATGAGCGATCTTGCGGTCTACGACATGGACCGAACCGTCACGCGGCGGGCGACCTACACCCCGTTCCTGCTGCACTGCGCGGTGCGGCGGGCGCCCTGGCGTCTGCTGTTCTTGCCCTTCGTGGCACTGTCGATGCTCGCCTATGTCGCGCGACTGATCGACCGGGCGAAGCTCAAGGAGATCAACCATCATCTGCTGCTCGGGCGCAGGATTCACCCGCGCGAGCTCGACCCGCTCGTCGAAAGCTTCGCGGACAAGCAGGTGGCCAGCAACGTCCGTCCCGGAGCTCGCCGGGCGATCGCGCGTGACAAGGCCGAGGGG
>DASVXN010000068.1:0-3591 GCA_036392635.1 Sphingomicrobium sp.
AACCCGCCCTTGCCCGCGCTTGTGCGCACACCAGGTACGGAGGAGTCGGCAATCGTCTCGGCGGGGGAGAGACGCGCAAGCTCGGCAGCAAGCTCGCCCGTGCCGCAGCTCACCAACTCGAACCGGCCGGTGGAAATGTCCGCTGCAGCGATTGCCCAATCGTCGCCCGCCCGGCCGATTGCCGCAAGCCAATTGGCCGCGCTGGACTCGAGCAGGGTCTCTTCAGTCAGCGTGCCGGGGGTGACGAGGCGGATGATAGCGCGATCGACAAGCGCTTTTGAGCCACGTGCCTTGCGCGCTTCCGCGGGGCTCTCGGTCTGCTCGGCGATGGCGACCCGATGCCCGCCTTTGATCAGCCGGGCGAGATAGGACTCGGCCGAGTGCACGGGCACGCCGCACATCGGGATCGGTTCACCCGCATCCTCGCCGCGCTTCGTCAGAGCAATGTCGAGGCAAGCCGAGGCAGCCTTCGCATCGTCGAAGAACAGTTCGAAAAAGTCGCCCATCCGGTAGAAGAGCAGGGCGTCTCCCGCCTCATCCTTGAGGCGTCGGTACTGGGCCATCATGGGTGTGGGAGCGTCAGCGCGGGCCATCGATCGGACCGTAGCCGCTGCATCTCGGCCAATCGACCCCGGATTGCTCGCGCGCACGTGACTCTTGCGCGCCCTGTCCGCTAAGCACCCCGCCATGTCGGAATCCAACATCAAGTATACGGACGCCGAGGCGCTCGAATTCCACTCGCGTGGCCGGTCGGGAAAGCTCGAGATCATCGCATCGAAGCCGATGGCGACGCAGCGCGACCTCAGCCTTGCTTATTCGCCCGGTGTTGCGGTTCCAGTCCGCGCGATCGCCGAGAACGCGACCTGCGCGTATGACTATACGGCCAAGGGCAACCTGGTTGCGGTTATCTCCAATGGCACGGCGATCCTTGGCCTAGGCAATCTCGGGGCGCTTGCCTCGAAGCCGGTGATGGAAGGCAAGGCGGTGCTGTTCAAACGCTTTGCCGATGTCGATGCGATCGACATCGAGGTGAAGACCGAGGACGCGCAGCGCTTCATCGATTGCGTGGAGCTGCTGGAGCCGAGCTTCGGCGGCATCAACCTGGAAGACATCGCCGCGCCTGACTGCTTCATCATCGAGCAGACCTTGCGCGAGCGGATGAACATCCCGGTGTTCCATGACGACCAGCATGGAACGGCGATCATCACCGCGGCCGGGCTGATCAACGCCTGCTTTCTCACCAACCGGAAGCTCTCCGACATCAAGGTTGTGGTGAACGGCGCGGGCGCTGCGGCGATTGCCTGCACCGAGCTGATCAAGGCGATGGGCGTGCGCAGCGACAACGTCCTGATGTGCGACCGCAAGGGCGTGATCACCAAGGATCGGGATGATCTCGACCAGTGGAAATCGGCGCACGCGGTCGACACCGACCGCCGGACGCTTGAAGAGGCGCTGGAAGGCGCCGACGTGTTCCTCGGCCTCTCGGCCGCAGGCGCGCTGAAGCCGGAGATGGTCAAGAAGATGGCCCCGGAGCCGATCATCTTCGCCATGGCCAATCCGGATCCTGAGATCTGGCCGCCCGACGCGACCGCGGTGCGCCCCGACGCGATCATCGCCACCGGCCGGTCGGACTTCCCGAACCAGGTCAACAACGTGCTGGGCTTCCCCTTCATCTTCCGCGGCGCCCTCGACGTGCGCGCAACGGCGATCAACGACGAAATGAAGATCGCGGCGGCCGAAGCGCTGGCAGAGCTCGCCCGCGAACCGGTGCCGGAGGAAGTTGCGGCGGCCTATGGCGGCCGCGCGCACAGCTTCGGCCGCGACTACATCATCCCAGCTCCGTTCGATCCACGGCTGATGGAAGTGGTCGCCTCAGCCGTTGCCGAGGCCGCCGTCCGCAGCGGCGTCGCCCAGAAGCCGATCGCCAGCATGGAAGCCTATCGGCAGGAGCTCCGGGCCAGGCTCAACCCGACGGTTTCGGTCATGAGCCTCGCGTACGAGAACGCCAAGCAGAACCCCAAGCGGGTGCTGTTCGCGGAAGGCGAGGAGCCGAACGTGCTCCGTGCCGCGATCGCGTTCAAGGAAGCCGGCTATGGCACGCCGGTGCTCGTCGGTCGTGAGGAAGTCTACGAGCAGCTCAAGGAGATCGGGGTCGAGAACCCCCAAGAATATGAGGTCCTGAACAGCCGCAACTCGCCGCTGGTCGGGCGCGCCGTCGACTACATTTACGCCAAGCACCAGAGGCACGGCATGCTGCGCCGCGAAGTCGAGCGGCTGGTCAACCAGGACCGCAACTATTTCGCTGCCGCCATGCTCGCGCTCGGCGAGGCCGATGCGATGATCACGGGCACCACGCGGCCGTTCAGCCAGTCGCTGAAGCAAGTCAGGCTCGTGATCGACGACGAACCGGAGGCGGTACCGTTCGGAGTGACAGTCGTGGTTGGACGCAACCACACCGTGCTGATCGCCGACACTGCCGTCACCGAACGTCCGACTGCCGAGCAATATGCCGCGATTGCCATGCGCTCGTCAGCCTTCGCTCGGCGTATGGGGCTCGAACCGCGCGTGGCGTTCACCAGCTACACCACGTTCGGCAACCCTCCCGGCACGCACGTTGAGAAGCTGCGAACCGCGGTCGAACTACTCTCGAATTTCAAGGCCGACTTCGAGTTCGAGGGCGAAATGGCGCCCGACGTGGCGCTCAATTACGAGATGCAGAAGCGCTACTATCCCTTCACGCGCCTAAGCGGGCCGGCGAACATCCTGGTGATGCCGGGCCTTCAGTCGGCGAGCATCTCGGCCAAGCTGCTGCGCGAGCTCGGTGGCGAGAGCGTGATGGGGCCCTATGTCCTCGGGCTAGAGCATCCGGTGCAAATCGCGCCGATGACGGCCAGCGCCTCGGATCTCGTCATGCTGGCAGTTCTGGCCGCCGGCGACGCTCACGCCCGCGCGCAGCGCGTAGCCGCTCGCCGCCGCTAGATTCGCTCGACGGAGCTGATCGGCTCGGCGTCGCGCAACGCCGCTATGATGGCGTGCAGGTGCGCGAGGTCGTGCACCTCGATGTCGAGGTGGAAGGTCTGGAAGCTGCCGTCCCGGTGGACCAGCTGAAGGTTGATGATGTTCGCGTGCTTGGCGCCGAGGATGCTCGACATGGTGCCGAGCGCTCCCGGGATGTCGCGCAGGATGATGGCGAGGCGAGCGGCGCCGCCATCCGAACCCTCGCCCCAGGCGAGGTCGAGCCAGTCGGCATCGATGCCGCTCGCCAGCGTGTCGCATCCGATGACGTGGACCTCGATCTCCTCATCCTCCCGACGGAGGCCGACGATCCGGTCGCCCGGGATCGGGTGGCAGCATTGCGCGAGATGATAGGCGACGCCTGCCGTCAGGCCCTTGATCGAGATTGCCTTGCGCTGACCCATGGGTCGCGGGGCCACGTCGCCGCCCGCTGACCCCGGCATTAGGGCTTCCATCAGCGTCTCGTCGCTCACGCGCTTGCGTGCGATGGCGATCATCAGCTCGTCTTCATTCTCGATCTTGAGCTTCTTGAGCGCGCGCTTCTGCGCATCCTTGTCGAGCTCGGCGGGCAGGCGC
>DASVXN010000069.1:0-3598 GCA_036392635.1 Sphingomicrobium sp.
TTTTCGTCCGTACCAAGGGCGGGCTTGCGCATCGTCACGTTGGCAGCGTTCATGCTCCTGACGCGGAGCTCGCGCTTGCGCACGCGAGGGACACGTATACGCGGCGGCTGGAAGGCGTGAGCCTGTGGGTGGTGCCGTCGGCGGAGATCGTGGCCAGCGATCCGGAGCAGGCGGGCGAGCTGTTCGAACCGGCGGAGAGCAAGATCTACCGCCACCCGACCTTCTACGAGATCCCGGACGAAGTGAAGCACATCTGATGGCGCCCTCGTTGCCGCCAATCCGGCCCGAGGACGAGGCCGTCGCCGTGAAGCTGCGCCCACACGGCGCCTTCGATCCAAGCGCAGTCGAGCATCACGATCCCGTGCGCCGCGAGCTTCTTCTGCGGCTCGGCGACGACGCGCTGGTGCTGGGACAGCGGGTCAGCGAGTGGTGCGGGCATGGACCGGTGCTCGAGGTCGATATCAGCCTAGCCAACCTTGCGCTGGACCTGATCGGGCAGGCGACGTTGCTGCTGGGCGAGGCGGGCGATGGCGACCAGCTTGCGTTCCACCGCGACGTGCTCGACTTCCGCAACTGTCTGCTGGTCGAGCAGCCGAACGGCGACTTCGCCCAGACGATTGCGCGACACCTGCTCTACACGACGTGGCAGCACATGTTCCTGCAGCGGCTGACGCAATCGTCGGACCAGTTCCTTCGCGAGTTCGCCCACAAGGCCGTGAAGGAAGTCGCCTATCACCGTGAGATCGCGTCCGAATGGGTGGTGCGCCTTGGCGACGGCACCGAAGAGAGCACGCGGCGGATGGCCGAGGGGCTCGACTGGAATTGGCGGTTCATGCCTGAGCTGTTCGACGTCGACGCTGGCCTGCAGTCGGCGATCGATGCGGGTCTGGCACCGGACCCGCGCGAGTTCGAGGACGAGTATCGGTCGGCAATCGCCGCGGTGCTTGCCGACGCGCAGCTCGAAGCGCCAACGGACCAGCGGCCGATCCTTGGCGGACGGACCGGTCACCACAGCGAGCATCTCGGCCACCTGCTTGCCGTCATGCAGTATCTGCCGCGAACCTATCCCGACGCCGTCTGGTAATGAGCGTCCACTTCCATGCGCTGAAGGTCGCCGAAGTCATCCCGGAGACCGACGAAGCCAATTCGATCCGCTTCGAAGTCCCGCCTGAACTGCGCGATGCCTTCTCGTTCAAGGCTGGCCAGCACCTGACGCTACGCGCGACCATCAATGGCGAGGAAGTGCGCCGAAATTATTCACTCTGCACTGCGCCTGCCGAGACGGACTGGATGGTCACCGTGAAGCGGATCGGTGGCGGGCTGTTCTCGAACTGGGTCGGCGACCAGCTCAAGCCCGGCGACACGCTTGAAGTAATGGTGCCGCACGGCAGCTTCACGACTGACTTCAACCCGCAGAACGCGCGACACCTTGTCGGCATCGCCGGCGGGTCGGGGATCACGCCCGTCCTCTCGCTGATCAAGACGCTGTTGCGGGAGGAACCGCGTAGCCGTTTCACCTTGTTCTACGGCAATCGCGACAGCAGCTCGGTGATCTTCCTCGAAGCGCTCGCAGCGCTCAAGGACAAGCATATCGGCCGTCTGGAGATCTACCACTTCCTCGACCAGGAAGAGCAGGACATCGACCTGTTCAACGGTATGCTCAACCGCGAGCGGCTTGAGGAGGCGATCCCCGCGCTGGTGCCCGACGCCGCCGAAGTGGACGGATGGTTCATCTGCGGCCCGGGACCGATGATGGACGCGGCGGAAGGCGCACTGCTCGACCGCAACGTTCCAAAGGAGCGCATCCACATTGAGCGCTTCACCGCTGATCGCCCGGCGGGCTCCTTCTCGCCAGCGATCGAGCAGCTGCAGACACAGGCAGAGGGCGTATCCGTCGCCGTGACGCTCGACGGGCGGACCCGGCGCGTGCAGTTCACGGCGGGCAATATCCTCGACTCGGCACGCGCGGCCGGTCTCCCGGCGCCGTTCGCCTGCAAGGCCGGCGTCTGCGCCACCTGCCGCGCAAAGGTGACCACCGGAAAGGTCGAGATGGCAGCTCGCTACGGACTTACCGATGACGAGGTCGCCGCGGGCTACGTGCTTACGTGCCAGTCCGTGCCGCTCGGCGACGGCGTTGCTGTGGATTACGACGCTTGAGTCGGCTAATCGCCCGTCCATGCTGACCGAAGCCCAGACCAGAGCGCGGGGACTCTCCGAGCTTCCGCCAGTCGTCACCGATTCGCTGCTGCAGCTGATCGCGCTCTGCAATGCCGATCCCAGGCCCGACAAGATCGACGTCGGCGTCGGTGTTTTCCGTGATGGGCAGGGCCGCACGCCGATCATTCCGGTGATCAAGGACGCCGAGCGGATCCTGCTCGAGACGCAGGAGACGAAGGCGTATCTCGGCATGGCCGGCGACAAGCGCTTCGTGGAGCTGCTTCGGCCCATCGTGCTTCAGGAGCATGCCGCGGACGAGCGGATCGCCGGTCTGCAGACACCGGGCGGCTGCGGAGCGCTTCGCCTCGGCTTCGAGCTGATCGCGACTGCCAACCGCAGCGCGCGCGTGCTCGTCGGGAGCCCGACGTGGCCGAACCACCCCGCCATCCTCTCCGGCGTCGGGCTCGAGATGGTCGAATACCCCTTCTATGAACGCGGACAGGGGGCGATCCGGTTCGACGATATGATGGCGGCCCTGAGCGCTGGCGAGCCCGGCGACGTCGCCCTCCTTCACGGCTGCTGCCACAATCCAACCGGCGCGGACCTCAGCGAGGACCAGTGGCGTGAAGTGGTGCGCGTGGTCGCCGAGCGCGGCCTGCTGCCATTCATCGACCTCGCTTATCAGGGCTTCGGACGCGGGCTCACCGAGGACGCGTTCGGCGTCCGCCTGATGCTCGAGGCGTGCGACGAGGTCCTGATCGCGCAGAGCTGCGACAAGAACTTCAGCGTCTATCGCGACCGTGTGGGGTCGTTATGGGTGAAGACGGCCTCGGCTGACGCCACGACCACGGCCATGGCCCATGTTTCCCAGCGCGCGCGGGAAATGTGGTCGATGCCGCCCGACCATGGCGCCGCGGCGGTCCGGATCGTGCTCGACACTCCCGAGCTGGCGCAACGCTGGCCGCGCGAACTTGCCGCCATGCGCGACCGCATCAACGCCGTGCGCGAACGCATTGCGGCAGCCGATCCGCGGCTCGCCTTCATCGGCCGGCAGTTCGGCATGTTCTCCATGCTACCGCTGTCGAAGGAGCAGGTGCTGAAGCTTCGACAGGATCACGCGATCTACATGGCGGAGAGCGGCCGGTTCAATGTCGTCGGCATGGGCGACGCGCAGCTCGATCGATTTATCGGCGCCGTGGTCGGCGCCCTCGACGCCTGACCATGGCTGAACGCGATCCCGGGCCGGTCCAGGCTGAGGTCGACTGGCGCGAGGTCGCACGGCTGGTGCTGACCAGCCGGAAGATGGACCGGATCGAGGAACAGGAGCTCGTTCCAGCCAGGAAGGTGCTCTATCAGTTCAGCGCCCGCGGCCACGATATGGCGCAGGTGCTGCTCGGGCTTCAGCTCAAGGACGGTGACGCGGCGTGCGGCTACTACCGGT
>DASVXN010000070.1:0-5249 GCA_036392635.1 Sphingomicrobium sp.
GCCGATACCCAGAGGTTATCGGTGACCGGGCCGCCGCCCACATGTCCCTTCATCTAAACCAACAATGTCAAAGAGCCGACGCGCTTTCTCCCCCGGTTCTTTGGTTCCGGGCCGGTGTTACCGACTAAGAAGAGGCGCGAAACGAACGCTTGCCGTCCCAGTGGAAGGCCGCGTCCGCCGCTGTGAGGCGCCATATATGGATGGGCCTCAAAGCCGTCAACCGTGTTTTTTGCATTTCTGCGTCAACCCGATTTCTGGCCCGCTAGAGCGTCCCGTAGGTCGCCGTCGCGTTGACGCCCAAATAAGGGTAAGATCCGGCGGCGCAACCCCCCAAAGCGTTGTTTCGGAAAAAAGTTTTCGAAAACTACTCAAGCGCTCTGGATATAGGCGCGCATCGCGTCCGCCTCGGCCTCGATCCGGTCCATGCGGTACTTCACGAGATCGCCGATCGACACGATCCCCCTGATGTGGCCGTCGTCCACGACCGGCAGATGCCTGATTCGCCGCTGAGTCATGAGGGCAAGGACAGCCATCACCTCCGTATCCGAGCTTGTCGTCACGGCCGGAGAGCTCATCACGCGCGAAACCGGCCACTCGAGCGCCTCGGCGCCGTGGTCGCGCAGGCAGTAGATGAGATCGCGTTCGGAGATGATGCCGGCGATTTGCCCGCCGTCCAACACTGGGAGCGCGCCGATTCTCTTCTCGCCGAGCTTACGCACGACATCCGACAAGGTCGCGTCGCCCGCGATCGTCTCGACCGCGCTGCCCTTGCCGCGAAGAACCGATGCGATGGTCATGGCCTCGTCTCCAGACTCGCCGCCGCGCGTTCTTGATAGTCCCCCTTTAGGTGGCCAAAGGAAAGCTCCGATGCCCAACCCAGACCCGCCACCCAGTCCCCGCCACTCGACGGTGCGCCGCTTCTGGCGAATCTTCCGACTGCTCGCCGCTCTTTCGATCGTGATCGCGGGGATCGCCGTCGTGCTGGTCGCGCGCGGGGATCCGACGCCGCTCAGTCATATTCATATGCTGATTGCCACGGCTCTCGGCATCGGGCTGACCGTCCTCGTCGGGACGGCGCTGATGACGCTCGTCTTCATCAGCAATTCCAGCGGCCATGATTCGCAGGCTGCGGATTTCCACCAGGAGAATGAAGAAGAATGACCGATCTTGAGCGCGCCCCGATCCTGCGCGTGGTCCCCGGCCCCAGCGACATCAACGCCAACGGGCACATCTTCGGCGGATGGGTGCTGAGCCAGATGGACATCGCCGCGGGCATCGTCGCCTCGCGGCGCGCGAAGGGTTCGGTGGCCACGGTGGCGATCGAGGCGATGGAGTTCATCGCGCCGATTCACCTGCGCGATCTAATCTCGGTCTATGCGACGGTGGAGCGGGTCGGCCGCACGTCGATGGCAGTGAGGATCGAAGTCGTCGCGCATCGCGACCTCGGCGCAACGGAGGTGAAGGTCACCGAAGGCGTCTTCACCTTCGTTGCGCTGGATGCAGACAACCGGCCGCGGCCGGTCGACGCTTAAGCCTTAGGCGGCAGGGGCGATCTCGCCCTCGCCCTCGGCCGGACGTGGGGCACGCGTGGTCCGGCGGCGGCGCGGACGCGGCTGCTCTTCAGCCACTTCGTCGCTCGCCTCGCTCTCGTCGCGAGCGATCGCCGGCGGGAGGATGTCGAACGGGATCGTCTCGCCGCCGCCATTCGCCTGGCGAGGCTCGCCGTCCGCGGTCTCGCGCGCGGCACGCTCTTCGCGGTCCTCACGGCGCGGGCGCTCGCGGCGGTTGAAGCGCTCAGGGCGCTCCTGACGCTGCGGACGCTCTTCGGCGACGACTTCTTCGCCAGCCTCGACGAACTCTTCGTCGCCCTCATCCTCGTCCATGTCGTCGTCGCGGCCGCGGCGCGGGTTCTGATCCTCGAAACGCGCGCGGTTCTCGCTGAGAACGCGGAAATAGTGATCGGCGAACTGGAGATAATATTCGGTCTGAACACGGTCGCCGGCGAGCTGCGCATCGCGCGCCATGTTCTTGTACTTTTCGAGCAGCTGGGCGGCATTGCCGCGCTGGCGGTTGTCCTGGCGATTGCCCGCCTGCCCACCGCCCATGTTCGGGTTACGCTGCCCACCGCGGCCGCGACGGCGGCCACCACCCTGACGATTGTTGATCAAATGCCTACGTCCTTAAGAGTAGTCGCTACCCCTTCGCCTCAGACGGGCAGGGCTGCGCCCAAGCTGAGCGCCGCTCTGACCCTCTCGTTCCGGTCTTAGCGCCAGGCGCGAAGCGAACGGCCGATTGTGTCGGGGTTGGGGAGGGAGCGCTCGTCAGCTGATCTGGAGCGGGCCCGGCCCACGAGCACCGATGTAGTGCGGCGGACGATCAATGCCAAGTTTTTTCGATCAAATGCAGGTTAATTCCACGTGAGGAGCACTGCGCGCGGCCGGTCGGCAAGGTCGTTGGCAACCCTCGCGACCAGACCGTCGCGAGCCAGGAGCGCCTTCACGGCATCCGCCTGATCAGCCCCGATCTCCACTGCTGCGAGCCCATTCTCACTTAGCAGACGCGGCAACTGCGGTGCCAGCGCGCGATAGGCATCGAGCCCCTGCTCGCCCGCGAACAGCGCCTCATCGGGCTCATACTCGCGGACACCAGGACCAAGCTCCGCGCCTTCGGCGATATAGGGTGGATTGCAGAGGATCAGGTCGAACTTGTCCGTGATGCCTTCGGCCCAGTTGCCGAGCTGCAGCTTCACCCGCTGCTCGAACCCAAGCCGGCGCGCATTGGCCGCGGCGTAAGACATTGCGCGCCGGGACAGGTCGATGCCGACGCCGCTCGCTTCGGGCCAGATGTCCACGGCGGCCAGCAGCAGCGTCCCTGGGCCAGTACCGAGATCGAGGATGCGCTTCGGCCCGTCCTTTCCTTCGAAATGCTCGATCGCAGACGCGATCAGTACTTCGGAATCCGGGCGCGGGACCAGGACGCCCGGCCCGACGTGAAGGTCGATGTTCCAGAAGGCCCGGCGGCCTGTGATGTAGGCGATGGGCTCTCCCGCCGAGCGCCGTTTGACCATCGTCCAGAATCGTTTGGGGACCGCGCGATCCGGCGGCGAGAGGATCAACCGGTCACGGTCGATGTGGAGCGCCTCGGCCATGAGCAGCTCGGCATCGAGACGCGCCGTGTCGCTGGTCACCGACAGGTCTCGCGCGGCATCCGCCAGCGCGCGCGAGATGGCTTTCACGCTTCCTCCAGGCCGGCGAGCCGCTCCGCTTCGTCCTCGGCCACGAGGGCGTCGATGATTTCGTTGAGGGCCGCGCCCTCGAGCACTTCCTCGAGGTTGTGCCTCGTCAGGTTGATCCGGTGATCGGTGATGCGCCCCTGCGGGAAGTTATAGGTGCGGATCCGCTCGGAACGGTCGCCGGAGCCGACCATCGACTTCCGTGCGCCGGCGCGCTCGCTGGCCAGCCGTTCGCGTTCCATCTCGAACAGACGCGTCCGCAGCACCTTCAGTGCCTTGGCCTTGTTCTTGTGCTGCGACTTTTCGTCCTGCTGGATGACGACGAGGCCGGTCGGCAGGTGGGTGATGCGGACCGCACTGTCGGTCGTGTTGACCGACTGTCCGCCCGGTCCGGAGGAGCGGTAGACGTCGATGCGGAGGTCCTTGTCGTCGATCTGCACGTCGACGTCCTCGGCCTCGGGCAGCACGGCGACGGTTGCCGCCGAGGTGTGAATGCGACCGCCGCTCTCGGTGGCAGGCACGCGTTGGACCCGGTGCACGCCGCTCTCGAACTTGAGACGTGCGAACACACCCGGGCCATTGATGGAGGCCACCGCCTCCTTGTACCCGCCGAGTTCCGACTGGCTCGCCGAGATCAGCTCGAACTTCCAGCCCTGAGTGTCGGCATAACGCTGGTACATGCGCAGCAGGTCGCCGGCGAACAGCGCAGCCTCGTCGCCGCCGGTCCCGGCGCGGACTTCGAGCATGGCCGCACGGTCGTCCGCCGCGTCGCGCGGCAGCAACTTCACCGCCAGTGCCCGTTCGGCGTCCGGCAGCTTGTGGCGGATCTCGTCGGCCTCGGCCGCGGCCATGTCCTTGAGCTCCGGCTCAGCAGCGGGATCCGCGACCATGCCGTTGAGCACGTCGAGTTCGGCGCGAAGCCGGCGAACCTCGCGCGCCGCCTCGGCAACGGGCTCGATCGCCGCATAGTCTTTCGAGAGGCGAACGAACTCGTCCGGAGCCAGGTCGCCGCGCGACATCGCCTGCTGAAGCTCGTGCTTCTTCGCCTCGATCGACGCGATCCGCTCGGAGGATATCTGCGTCATGAGCGAACCGCCTCGACGACACGATCTAGCTGCACGCTGGTCTGCTGCCCGCTCGCAAGATTCTTCAGCTGCGCTTCGCCCCGACTCAGCTCATTGTCGCCGATGATGACGACGTACGCGGCGCCGGCCTCGTTCGCGCGGCTGATTCGCTTCTTCATGTTGCCGCGATATCCCATGTCTGCCGCAATGCCGGAACGGCGCAGGTCCGCGAGCACTCGCAGGCCCGCAGCTTCCGCCCGCTCGCCCATCGGCACGATCACTGCGGTCGGTTTGTCCGCTTGCGGAGTGCCGATCATCATCGACAGGCGCTCGACTCCTGCCGCCCAGCCTACCGCAGGTGTGTGCGGTCCGCCGAGCGCTTCCATCAGGCCGTCATAGCGCCCACCGGCGAGAACCGTGCCCTGCGCGCCAAGCCGGTCGGTGACGAACTCGAACGCCGTGTGCCGGTAGTAATCGAGACCGCGCACGAGCCGCGGCGCGCGTTCCCACGCGATGCCGGCGGCATCGAGACCCTCGGTCACCTTCCCGAAGAAGTCGGCCGCCTCGCCGGTCAGGAACTCGTCGATCGTCGGCGCACTGTCGACCACCGGCCAGTCCTGGTGCGCCTTGCTGTCGAGGATCCGGAGCGGATTGCGGTCGAGCCGCGCCTTGCTGTCTTCGCTAAGCGAGGACGCTTGCCCGCGGAAATGGTCGTGGAGCGCGTCGCGCCACGCGGCACGAGTCTCGGGGTCGCCAAGCGTGTTGAGCTTCAGGATCGTCCCTTCGACCCCGAGCTCCTTGAGGAGTTGATCGGCAAAGGCGAGCAGCTCCACATCGGCCTGCGGCTCGCCGGCGCCGATGATCTCGGCATCGAGCTGGTGGAACTCGCGGAAGCGACCCTTCTGCGGGCGCTCATAGCGGAAGGCGGAGCCGTATGTCGCCACCTTGATCGG
>DASVXN010000071.1:0-1608 GCA_036392635.1 Sphingomicrobium sp.
CATCTCATCGACGACCCGAAGATGGAGGACCGCGCGCTCCTGCAGTGGGTGAAAGGCCCCGACTTCCCGACCGGTGGCACGTTGGTCGAGGACGAGGACACGATCGCGCGCGCCTATGTCAGCGGCCGCGGCTCGTTTCGATTGCGGGCGAAGGTCGAGGTGGAGCGCGAGAAGGGCGGGGGCTGGCATCTGTTGGTCAGCGAGATCCCCTATGGCGTGCCGAAGGCCAAGCTGATCGAGCAAATCGCCCAGCTGATTGCCGACAAGAAGCTACCGATCCTCGCGGACGTCCGCGACGAGAGCGACGAGCAGGTGCGGCTGGTACTGGAGCCGCGCGCCCGGACCGTCGATCCGGACCTACTGCTGGAAAGCCTGTTCCGGCTGACGGACCTGGAGATCCGCTTCCCGCTCAACCTCAACGTGCTGGACTCGACCCGCACGCCGGGGGTGATGAGCCTCAAGGAGGCGCTGCTTGCCTGGCTCGACTTCCAGCGCGAGGTGCTCGAGAACCGCTCGCGCACGCGCATCGGCAAGATCGACGATCGGCTCGAACTCCTTGACGGGTTCCTCATCGCCTTTCTCAATCTCGATCGCGTGATCGAGATCATCCGCACGGAGGACGAGCCAAAGGCGGTGCTCATCGCCGAATTCACGCTCACCGACCGGCAGGCCGAAGCGATCCTCAACATGCGCCTGCGTTCGCTCCGCAAGCTGGAGGAGATGGAAATCGGCCGCGAGCGCACGGCGCTCGCCAAGGAGAAGGAGCAGCTCGAAAAGCTGCTCGCCAGCCCAAGGAAGCAGTGGCAGCGGCTCCAGAAGGATCTCGAGCAGCTCAAGGCCAAGTTCGGCGACGAGCGGCGGACCCAGGTCGTCGCTGCGGGTCCATCGCGCGAGATCGACTGGACGGCGATGGTCGAGAAGGAGCCGATTACGGTTATCCTTTCGCAGCGCGGCTGGATCCGGGCGATGAAGGGCCATCTCGCGCTGGAGCAGGTCGGCGATCTCAAGTGGCGCGAAGGCGACGGGCCCTTCATCCACTTCCACGCGCAGACGACCGATCGATTGGCCCTCTTCGCGTCCAACGGGCGGGTCTACACGCTGGCCGGCGACAAGCTGCCGAGCGCGCGCGGTTTCGGCGAGCCGGTGCGGCTTTTCATCGATCTCGATGCCGAGGTGGAGATCGTCCAGCTGCTGGTCGCGCGACCCGAGATGAAGATCCTGATCGCATCGTCGGACGGCAAGGGCTTTGTTACCAGCGGTGAGGGGACGCTCGCGGAGACTCGCAAGGGCAAGCAGTTGGTCAACGTCCGCGCAGGCGGCCGAGTGGCTGTCGTTCGTCCGATCGGCGAGGGCGCCGATGCCGTTGCGGTGGTTGGCGAGAACCGCAAGATGCTGATCTTCCCGCTCGCCGAACTGCCGGAGCTTGGCCGCGGGCAAGGCGTGACGCTGCAGCGCTATCGTGATGGCGGCCTGTCCGACGCGATCGCGTTCCGTTCCAGCGATGGGCTGAGCTGGGTTCTGGGCGGCGAGAGCGGGCGAGTGCGGACGGAGACCGATCTCTCACCCTGGCGGGCGGCCCGCGGGGCTGCCGGGCGGATGCCGCCGATC
>DASVXN010000072.1:0-1845 GCA_036392635.1 Sphingomicrobium sp.
GCCCGCCCGCGCGCTCCCAGGCGTCCGCCCAGCCGTGGTCGAACACATATTCACCCTGGCTGTGCGTCTTCAGATAGGCGGGCGTGGCGGCCAGCAGGTGGTCCGCCTCATCCTCGATCAGGATTGGCGCCGGAGTCCAGCCGGTACCCTTGCCCACGCTGTTCGAATCTTCGAGCGCCGATAGGAAAGCATGGCTCAGGAACGGATCGCCGCCGTCGCCCAGGCGGTCCCAGGCCCGCGCGTTCAGGCCGGATACGCCGGACGCGATCTTGGCGATGATCTCAGGCTCTTGATCGGCCATCGTCTTCCCAGATGAGTGCGTCGGCATGAACCTCCGCTTGCGCGCGCTCTGCTGCCGTGCGGATCGTCCAGGAATAGACTGGCAGGTGCGCGCGCGCGTAAGCTACCCACGGCTTCGCCAGTGCGGCACGCTCGACGGCAATGAAATGGGGATCGGCCAGCCGCATGGCAACGCGTCGCCGCAGGGGCGTGAGACGGTCCTGAATGACCAATCCGCGCCGTGCATCGGGCATCTGCGTCTTGATGAGCCGGACGATCCGGGGGTCGAAGCTCATGAGCCCGTAAGGGCCGCCGTAGTCCACAAGGGCCTGCCGGAGGGAAGACGCCAGCCGCCGCACGTTCCGATCGACCTTGATCTCGAGCAAGAGCGGGACCCGTCCGCCGACAAGCTCAAGGAGGTTCGTCAATGTCGGAATGCTGCGGTTCGCGACGCGCAAGGCAGAGACGTCTGCAATCGTGGAGCGGCTGATCCGGTGTGGGCTGCCGCACAGGCGCATCGCATCGTGATCATGAAAGACGACGACATGAGCGTCGGCGGTAAGCCGAAGATCGCACTCGATCCCGGCACCAATTTCGAGCGCAGCTTCGAACGCCGCAATGCTGTTCTCAGGAGACTCGAATCCGGCGTGCAGGCCTCGATGGGCGAAGCCCGCCGGGCCGGGGTCGAGAGGGTCAGCCCTTGACCGCGACGATCGCGTCCACTTCGACAGCTACGCCGAGCGGCAGCACGGCAACGCCGACGGCGCTGCGGGCGTGGCGGCCAGCTTCGCCGAACACATCCTGCATCAGCTCGGACGCGCCATTCGCGACCTTGGGCTGGTCGACGAACGACGGTGCGCTGTTCACGAAGACACCGAGCTTCACGATTCGCTCGACGCGGTCGAGCGAGCCGAGCGCCGCCTTGATCTGGGCCAGCAGCATGACGCCGCAACGGCGCGCCGCCTGCTGCCCTGCCTCGAGCTCCATGTCCTCTCCGAGGCGGCCCTTGATGAGACTGCCGTCCTCCTCGAAGCTGATCTGGCCTGAGATGTGCAGCAGGCCGCCCTGCTCAACGGCGGGCACGTAGGCTGCCACTGGAGCGGCAGCTTGCGGGAGAGTGATGCCGAGTTCGGCGAGGCGCTGGTCGATGCTCATGGGCTCGCCACAAGCACTCCGGCGGTGCTGAATCAACCCTCGCGGCTGACGGCGAACCCGGCCCAGCTCTGGCTGACCGGCATCAGCTCGATGGCGTTGACGTTGAGGTGCGGCGGCAGGTTGGCCAGCCACCAGAACAGGTCGGCATGATCCTCGGCGGTCATCGGGTTCATCCCGCCGTACAGCTTGTCCGAGGCGTCCTGGTCGCCGCCGGTGCGGACGAGCGTAAACTCGGTCTCCGCCATGCCGGGCTCGACGGAGGTGACGCGAACGCCGGTGCCTGCAAGATCGCACCTGAGGTCCAGCGAGAACTGGCGGACGAACGCCTTGGTCCCGGCATAAACGGCGCCGCCCTTGTACGGGTAAGTCGCCGCCACCGATGACAGGTTGATGATCTGCCCCCTCCGCTCA
>DASVXN010000073.1:0-4179 GCA_036392635.1 Sphingomicrobium sp.
TCTTCTTGCGCGGCCTCGAGGCGATCAGCTTGTCGATCTTCCGGCCGTCCATGTCGACGACCTCGAATGACCAGCCGTCATGCCGGAACAGCTCGCCGGTGTCGGGCAGGTGCTTCAGGACGGACAGCGCGAAGCCGGCAACGGTGGAATAGTCGCGGTCATCGGGCAGCCTTAGGCCCAGCCGGTCGGTCAGGAGGTCCGCGCTGGCCGCGCCGGAGACCAGGAAGCTCCCGTCGTCGCGCTCGACGAGGGCTGGATCTTCATCATTGTCGACGTCGCTGGCGAACGTCCCGGCAAGCGCCGCCAGGATGCTGCCCGGCGTGACGATGCCGTCGAGGTGGCCATATTCGTCGTGGACCAGGGCCAGCGGCACGTCGGCATTCCGGAGCACGGCCAGGGCGTCCATCGCGTCCATCAAATCGGGGATGACCGGCGCCGTCCGGCACAGGGTCTGCAGGTCGATCGGACGCCCTTCCAGCGACGCTGCAAGCACGTCGCGGGTCTGGATCACGCCGACGATATTCTCGACGGCGCCATCCGCGACGGGAATGCGGTTGTGCGATGTTTCGAGCAGCGCCTGCCGAACCTCTTCCGGGGTGGATCCGAGATCGATCCAGTCGATCTCGGTCCGCGGCGTCATGACTTCGCGGACCGGGCGGTCGGCAAGTCGCACGATGCCCGAGATCATGGCCCGCTCTTCTTCTTCGAGAACACCGGCCGTCTGGGCTTCGGCAACGACGAGGTGCAGTTCCTCGGCAGTCACCTGATTCCTGGACTCCTTGTCGAGGCCGATCACCTTGAAGATGAGCGCGCTCGAGCGATCGAGCACCCACACGAACGGCGCCACGATCTTGGACAGCCATTGCATCGGCCGCGCCATCACCGCGGCAAGCGGCTCCGGCGAACGGAGCGCGATCTGCTTTGGAACGATCTCGCCGATCACGAGCGAAAAGTAGGTCGTGATCACGATCACGAGCCCGAACCCGACGGTGTGCGCAGTGTTGGCGGGCAGTCCTGCAAGCTCGAGCCGCTGCGCCACCGGCTCACCGAGGCTGGCGCCGGAGAATGCACCGGCGAAGATCGCGATCAGCGTGATGCCGCTCTGCACGGTCGCAAGGAAGCGGCCAGGATCGGCGGCAAGGTCAAGCGCGCACTGCGCGCCGCCGCTTCCGCTCTTGGCGAGCGCCTTCAGGCGCGCCTCTCGTGACGAGACGATCGCCATTTCTCCCATCGCCAGGACCCCGTTGAGCAGGATCATCGCGAAGATGATGAGGACGTCGATCCAGGGGATGGGAGCTATATGGTCGCTCATGGGCGGCCGGATTATCTAACCTTCTCTTGCCGCCGTTCACAAGCTTCGGCTCTGTTGCGACGGCGGAACCGCCGATATGTGGCTTGGTTTCATCGCAATTCAAAGGGGAGCTCGCCCGAATGATCGTTAACCGCAGTTTCAAGGCGCTCGCCGTTTGCTGCTCGCTTGCTGCGCTGGCCGGGTGCCAGACCGCACCTCCGCCCGTGGCGGTGCCCGTGGCGTTCACGGCGCTTGGCACCACCGCGCCCTACCTGCTCGGCGACGTGATCAGCGGGCAAAAGGCGCGGGCAGCCAAGATGAAGGCGGCCAAGATCAAGCCGCTCGGCTATGCAGAGGTGGGTCCGTACATGGCCGACCTCGACGCCGAGCTGCGCCGGCAGACCGCCGGCATTGGCCTCGACATCCTGCAGGTCGGCGGGAGCATCGTGGTCCGGATCCCCGCGACTTTCACGTTCGATGCCGGAAGCGCGACGGTGAAGCCTTCCACCGATGCAACGCTGCTTGAGATCGCCCGGACCGTGAAGACGCGGAGCCGGACCTTTGTCGACGTCCTCGCCCATACGGATACGACCGGCAGCCTTCAGGCCAACCAGGCGCTGTCCGAACGCCGTGCGGCCGCGGTTGCGACCTATCTCGCCGCCCATGGGGTGAGCCGCGCTCGACTGGCCTCCCGGGGCCTTGGCGAAACGACGCCGCTCTACCCTGCGGAAATGGGCGAAGAGCAGAAGGCCGCCAACCGGCGGATCGAGATCCGGCTCGTCCCCTACCGCGCCTTCTAGCGCCGATCTTCGAAGAAGCGGCGGAGCTGCGCCGCTGCTTCCTCCTCGCCAATACCACCGAGGACGTCCGGGCGGTGGTGGCAGGTGGGCTGCGCGAAGATGCGGGCACCGTGGACCACGCCGCCGCCCTTCGGGTCCTCCGCAGCGAAGCGGAGCGCCTTGAAGCGGGCAACCGAAACGGCAGCGGCGCACATGGCGCACGGCTCCAGCGTGACCCAGAGGGTGCAGTCGTCGAGCCGCGAGGTGCCGAGCTTGGCACCCGCTGCGCGGATGGCCTCCATCTCGGCATGAGCAGTCGGGTCGTTCGAGCCGCGCATCGCGTTTCGGGCTTCCGCGATGATCTCGTCACCCCTGGTCACCACCGCGCCGACCGGCACCTCACCCGCAGCAGCCGCGGCGGCCGCAAGATCGAGAGCGCGGCGCATGGGCGGCGGGAGTGGGAAGCTCATGCCGCTCGGCTAGCCGAGCGCAGGCGGCAAGTCACATCGCGTTCTTGGTCGCAGGCGCCTCGTTCCGCGACGGCTTTTCGATCCGGACGCTTGTCGGCACTGACACGGTCTTGTTTTCGGTTCCGACCTTCACTGAGCCCGCCTGGACCTCGAAGCCGGTCGCTTCGCCTCCTCCCACCGTGACGCTGTTCCGGGTCGCGGTGAGCACCGGCGGCTGTCCGCGGAAGTTGGAGATTCTGACATAGCCCGTCGCCACCAGCGCGATGCCGATGATGATGACGAGGACCAGGATGGAAATGATGGCACGCATTCTGACGTTCCGATCAAGCGACGAACAGGATAACGCAATTGTTGTTAGGCGGTTGCTGCTGTCGGCTGCGCCGGGCCGACATTGACGGGGCTGCCGTGAGCGGCTAACGGGCGGCGCTCTTCGGGCCCATTGGGTCCGCACACGAAAATCAGGATAGATACCATGTCGCGGGTTTGCGAGCTGACCGGCAAGGGCCGGCAGGTGGGTAACAACGTTTCCCACGCCAACAACAAGACGAAGCGCACGTTCCTGCCGAACCTGCAGAACGTCACGCTCATCTCCGACGCGCTCGGGCAGAGCGTGAAGCTGCGGGTGTCGACCCACGGCCTGCGCTCGGTCGAGCATGTCGGCGGCCTCGACAACTGGCTCCTCAAGACCAGCGACGAGAAGCTCAGCACCAAGGTGCGCAAGCTCAAGAAAGAGATCGCCAAGAAGGTCTCCGGCGAGCAGGCTGCCGCTTAAGTCGCCTAAGCGACTGAGTTCACACGTTTTTTCCTGAACGTAAGCTGCAAGGCGCGTTCAGGCTCCAGACCCCGCGAATCAGGCATAAGTGCTTGCATCGGCGGGGTTTTCCCCTTTTCCCCGTCACGCCTGGCGACAGGCAATTTCCCTCGCGTCGCGTAACGAGGGGGCCCCGGTGCGCGTAGTTGCGCCGGGGCCATATTTTTATCTCCTCACTTCATCTCGAACAGGTTGGCGAGCTGCTCGACCATCGCTCCGGCGAGCTGGTCGGCGTCCATGATGGTCACGGCTCGTGTGTAATAGCGCGTCACGTCGTGGCCGATGCCGATGGCGATCAGCTCCACCGTCGAGCGCTTCTCGATCCACTCGATCACCTGCCGAAGGTGGCGCTCGAGGTAGCTGCCGCCGTTGGCCGAGGCCGTCGAATCGTCGACCGGCGCGCCGTCGGAGATGACCATCAGGATCCGACGTTCCTCGGCGCGGGCGATCAGGCGATTATGCGCCCAGAGCAACGCCTCGCCGTCGATATTCTCCTTCAGGAGGCCCTCGCGCATCATCAGTCCGAGGTTGCGGCGCGCGTGGCGGTAGGGCTCGTCCGCGCGCTTGTAGATGATATGGCGAAGGTCGTTGAGGCGACCCGGATTGGCAGGCCGGCCCGCGGTCAGCCAGGCCTCGCGGCTCTGCCCGCCCTTCCAACCACGGGTGGTGAAGCCGAGGATCTCGGTCGAGACCCCGCAACGCTCGAGGGTCCGCGCAAGGATGTCGCCGCAGATGGCCGCGATGGCGATCGGCCGTCCGCCGAACCCCGGCCGTCTGAACGACCTCCGCCACATCGTCTACAAGCGCGCCGACGAGCCCTACCGCCAC
>DASVXN010000074.1:0-7954 GCA_036392635.1 Sphingomicrobium sp.
TTCCGCAAGTTCAGCATGTGGCCCGTCAAGTCGACGATCCTGACGGGGCCGCGACGTTCCGGGCGTTCACTGCTTGCGCGCAGCTTCGTCGAACGGGTCGGAGGGCGCCTCTTCGACGACGCCGACCAGCGCGACGAGGAAGAGCTCTTCCATGCGTGGAATCAGGCGCAGGACAGCGGCCGGCCGATGGTGATGGTCGCCGACGCAGCGCCGCCGGCTTGGGCGCCGAAGCTGCCTGACCTGAAAACCCGGCTGGCGATCACGCCGGTGACCACGATCAACCATCCCGACGACGAGCTTTTCGCGGCCCTGATCCAGCTTCACTTCGCGGATCGTGGCCTGCACATCCCCGCCGATGCGCTACGGTTCATGAGCGAGCGGCTCCACCGCGATTATTGGACCATCGAGCGGGCGGTCGAAGCCGTCGACCGTTATGCGATCGCCGAGCGTGCTCGGGTTTCACTGCCGACGATCCGTCGCGCGCTCGTCGACGCCAGGATGATCGGCGAAGCCGCCTAGCCGCAGCTTAGGCTTCGAGAGGCTCCGGACTTGCCACCCGGCTCATCTTGAGCTTCCCGTTCTCGATCCCGAAGGCGAGCCGCCCCTCCACCAGATCGACCGCATCCTTCCCGAACTGATCGTACCGCCAGCCGCTGAGGATGTTGAGGTTCTTGCGGACTCCGGCGGCTAACGCCTCGAGATCGTCGGAACGAGCAATCAGGCGAGCGGCGACGCCGGTCTCCTTGGCGCGGATCTTCAAGAGCAGCTTCAGCAAGTCGCTGACCAGCGCGGCATCCTTGGTGAGGCCAGGCCGCTTCGGCTCACGGTCAGGCATGTCGCCTTGATCCAGCGGCTTTGCGTTCTCGATCGCGCTCATCAGCCGTGCCCCGATGTCGTTGGTTCTCCAGCCGGCGGACAGACCGCGGACCCGGCCTAGGTCGTCCTGCGACTTGGGCGGGTGGAGGACGATTTCATTGAGCGTGTCGTCCTTGATGATCCGGCCACGTGGAAGGTTCTTCGAGCGCGCCTCCGTCTCGCGCCATGCCGCGATCGCCTTGAGGCGTCCGAGAACGGTAGCGTTGCGGCTCGGAAGCTTCAGGCGCTTCCACGCATCTTCCGGAGGGAAAGCGAAGCTTGAGGCATCGGCGAGCCGCTCCATTTCCTCGTCGAGCCAGGCGCCACGTCCCGTCTTCTTCAGTTTCTCCACCATCCGCGGGAACACCGTGGCGAGGTGCGTCACGTCGGCGATGGCATAATCAATCTGCCGCTTGTCGAGCGGGCGGCGGCCCCAGTCGGTGAAGCGCGCGCCCTTGTCGAGGCTGTGGCCGAGCAGGCTTTCGATCAGGTTGGAGTAGCCGATCTGCTCCCCATGCCCGAGTGCCATGGCCGCGATCTGCGTGTCGAACAGCGGGTGAGGGACCTTGCCCGTGAGATTGTGGATGATCTCGAGGTCCTGCCCGCCTGCATGAAAGATTTTCAGCACCTCTTCATTCGCGACGAACAGGTCGAGGAGCGGCTTCAGGTCCAGTCCGTCGGCCTTGGGGTCGATGGCCGCCGCCTCGTCGCTGCTCGCCACCTGGATCAGGCAGAGGTCGGGCCAGTAGGTATTCTCGCGCATGAACTCGGTGTCCACGGCGATGAACGGGTGCTGGGCGAGGCGGTCGACGAGGGCCTGGAGGTCTTCGGACTTGGTAATCAGGGGATGGATACGCATGGTCTTGTGAGCGGCTTTAGCGGCGGCCTCGCGGGTTGACAAAAGTCTTTCCGCCAGTGAAGCGCGGCCCGCGTTTTTCCAGCACATCTGCCGCTAACGGACCGACCTGATCATGCACGCCTATCGTACTCATAACTGCGCCGAACTTCGCGCCGCCAACGTCGGTCAAACGGTCCGCCTGTCCGGATGGGTCCACCGCAAGCGTGATCATGGGCATTTGCTGTTCGTGGACCTGCGCGATCATTATGGCATCACGCAGATCGTCACGGATACGGATTCGCCGGCGTTCCAGACACTCGATCGCATCCGCGTGGAATCGGTTGTGACGGTCGAAGGCGAGGTCGTCGCGAGGTCCGCCGAGACGGTGAACCCGAATCTCGCGACGGGCGAGATCGAGGTGCGGGCGCGCGAGGTGACGGTCCAGTCCGCCGCTGCCGAGCTGCCGATGCCTGTGGCCGGCGAGCAGGAATATCCGGAGGAGATCCGGCTCAAGTATCGATACCTCGACCTCCGTCGCGAGCAGCCGCACCGTAACATCATCCTGCGATCCCAGGTGATCGCCTCGATCCGCCGCCGCATGATCGAGCAGGGTTTCACCGAGTTCCAGACGCCAATCCTGACGGCCAGCTCGCCTGAGGGCGCGCGCGATTACCTTGTCCCGAGCCGCGTCCATCCTGGCAAGTTCTACGCGCTCCCGCAGGCGCCGCAGATGTTCAAGCAGCTGATCATGGTTGCCGGCTTCGACCGCTACTTCCAGATCGCGCCGTGCTTCCGCGACGAGGATGCCCGCGCCGACCGGAGCCCAGGCGAATTCTACCAGCTCGATTTCGAGATGAGCTTCGTCACCCAAGACGACGTGTTCAATGCCATCGAGCCGGTGCTTTCAGGCGTGTTCCAGGAGTTCGCTGATGGCCGGAGCGTCACGCCGGCCGGTGAATATCCCCGCATCCCGTACAAGGAAGCGCTGCTCAAGTACGGCACCGACAAGCCGGATCTTCGCAATCCGCTGCTGATCACGGACGTCTCCGAGCACTTCAAGGGCTCCGGTTTCGGCCTGTTCGCGGGTCTGGTGGAAAAAGGCTCGGTCGTTCGCGCGATCGCAGCGCCGGGCACCGCCGAGAAGAGCCGCAAGTTCTTCGACGACATGAACGAGTGGGCGCGCGGCGAAGGCTTTGCTGGCCTCGGTTACGCGACTCGCAAGGGCGGCGAATGGGGCGGGCCGATCGCCAAGAACCACGGCGAAGAGGGCATGAACCGCATCGCCGAGGCGATGGACCTGGGACCGGACGACGGGATCTTCTTCGCCGCCGGCAAGGAAGAGGACGCGGCGAAGCTCGCCGGTTTTGCCCGCACGCGTGTCGGCGAGCAGCTCGGACTGATCGAGAAGGGCTCCTTCCGCTTCTGCTGGATCGTCGACTTTCCGATGTTCGAGTACAACGAAGAGCAGAAGAAGATCGACTTCAGCCACAACCCCTTCTCGATGCCGCAGGGCGAGCTCGAGGCGCTCGAGACGAAGGATCCGCTCGATATTCTCGCGTGGCAGTACGACATCGTCTGCAACGGCGTGGAGCTGAGCTCCGGCGCCATCCGGAACCACCGTCCTGACATCATGTACAAGGCATTCGAGATCGCCGGCTATTCCAAGGACGAGGTCGACACGAACTTCGCCGGCATGATCAACGCGTTCAAGTTCGGCGCTCCGCCCCACGGCGGATCGGCGCCGGGCATCGACCGCATCGTCATGCTGATCGCCGACGAGCCGAACATCCGCGAGGTCATCCTCTTCCCGATGAACCAGAAGGCGGAGGACCTGATGATGAACGCTCCGGCCGCGGTCATGCCCAAGCAGCTCAAGGAGCTGCACATCCGCGTCGTTGAGCCGAGCTGACCTAAAAAGGAGCGGCCCGCCGCACGGCCGTTGTGCACGGCGCACTTTCGATTAACTTCCTGCTCCATGGTGGAGCGGGAAGTGAGTTTCGGCGGCGCCCGGAGTAGCGCCAACGTGGAGGGTGCCCTTGCTGCACTTCGCGAGCAGCTGGCGGAGCTTCAGCTGCCGCAGATTGCGCATGGGCGGCGGGCAATCATTCTGTTCGAAGGTCCGCAAGGCGCGGCGAAGAAGTTCGCCCTGAAGCAGCTCGCCGCGGCGTTCGATCCGTGCAACTTCGTCGTTCGCTCGACCGCCTATGACCGGCGCGACGCGAGCGAAGGGCATTGGCTCGCGCGCTTCTGGCGCGAGCTGCCGAGCGCCGGCAACACCGTAATCTTTTTCCGGAGCTGGTACCGCCGGGTGCTGGAAGATCGAGTGCTCGGCCGCACTCCCGAGGAGTCGGTCTCGCGCGTGTTCGACGAGATCAACGAGTTCGAAGCTCAGCAGCGCGACTACGGCACATTGCTGGTGAAGCTTTTCTTCGATGTCAGCGCGGACGTGCAGGAGCAGCGCATTGAGCATCGGCGGCTGAGCCCCTGGTGGTCCCGAACGACCAACGCGGACTTCATCCGAGCCGACGACATCGCGTACCAGCATGCCCTTGAGGAACTGCGCACGAACACGGACACGCGCTGGTCTCCGTGGCGCACGATCGATGCTGACGACGAAGGGCAGGCGGCTCTTGCCGCGCTAGAGGCGATTGCCGACGCCTGGTCCAAGACCATGCCTTCGGAGCCGCCACAACTGGCAACTACCCCGCGCGTCGCCTAGCCGGGGTAGCGGATCTCCATCACCTCGTAGCTTTTCTCACCGGCGGGCAGACGGACGATCCGCTCGTCGCCGACCCGCGCTCCCACGAGGGCGCGGGCAAGCGGCGCGCTCCAGCCGATCTTGCCCGATCCCGCATCAGCCTCGTCGTCGCCCACGATGGTCAGCGTTCGCCGGTTGTCGTCTTCGTCGGCAAGCTCAACCGTCGCTCCGAACCTGACCTGATCACGCGAAGTCTGGCTCGCCGGATCGACGACCTTCGCCTTCTTCATGATCCGGGAGAGATGGGAGATCCGGCGGTCGACCTCCCGCAGGCGCTTGCGGCCGTAGATATAGTCGCCGTTCTCCGAGCGATCGCCATTCGCCGCGGCCCAGGAGATTGTTTCCACTAGCTTGGGGCGCTCGGTACCGAACAGCTGCTCATATTCGGCGCGGATGCGGGCGAATCCGTCGGGCGTGATAAAGCGGGGAGAGGCGTCTGCCATCAGGCGCGGATATCAGGCCGGGCGGTCCTTCCCAAGATAGCGGGACACGTGAAGCGCGGTTTGCTGCTGCTGGGTGGAGCGGATCGAGTCGTAGACGACGCTGTTCTCGATCACGCGCTGAACATAGGCGCGGGTCTCACTGTAGGGGATCGCTTCGATCCACTTGAGCATGTCGACTTGGCCGCGCGGATCGCCGTAACGGTCGATCCACTTGCGGACATTGCCGCTCCCCGCATTGTACGCAGCGACTGCCAAAGGAACGCTGCCGTTCCAGTTGTTCAGCATGCGCTGAAAGTAACCGGACCCAATCATCACGTTGTACGATGGATCGCTGATCAGCCGGTAGCTGTCGTATCCGACGCCCATCTTGTCCGCCTGCTCGCGTGCCGTTCCGCTCATCAGCTGCATCATGCCGCGCGCGCCGGCATGGCTGACGGCGTAGGGATCGAACGAGCTTTCCTGACGGCTGATGCCGTGGGCAAGCGACCAGAGTTCGCCCGACACGGACGCCCGAAGAGTCGGATACGCCTGGCGCACGTAGAACATGGAGCCCCTCACTCGCGCCATTCGAGCGGTCCAGACGGCGAGGTCCTGGCGGCCCAGCTGGTCGCCGAGTTGCACGGCCAGGTTCCGGTCCATGTCGTTGTCGAGCGACTCGGCGAGAGCCCTGACAAACAGCGCCTGCTCGCTTGAGCGGCCCTGCTGTCCGAGCACCTTCAGCGCCTGCACGAGCCGAAGGTTGTTGAACGCGTCGCGTTGGAGCTGGGTGGTTCCGTACTGCGGAAGCGCGGCAGAGGGAGGCGTTACGGAGCGTCCGAGCCGCTCCAGCGCCAGCTGTCCGTAGAATAGCTCGGGATAGGCAGCCGCCCGCTGGAAATAGCTGTTCGCGTCGGTCGACTTTCCGGCCTGGTACGCAGCTCGGCCGGCCCAATAATTGCCCTTGGTCTGCACCTGCAGCGACTTGCCGGCGCGAGCATAGCGGTCGAACATCGCGATTGCGCTCACTGGCCGGTTCATCCGGTCGAGTGCCAACGTGCCGGCGAGCCATGCTAGGCTGGTGTAGCTGTCCCGGATGCCGATCGGCTGATCGGCGACGGCAGTGCCCTGGGGCAGCACATCGTCGATCCCGCTGGCGATATAATATGCCGTCTGCCAGTTGCGATCGGCGGACGCCTGGCCCGCAAGCTCTAGCAGCATGTCGTAGAAGCGGTCCGGATCCGCCGGCTTGTAGATGAAATCGTGTTCGCGGGCGGCCAGCTGCTGAGCGGCCGCATCGTAGTTCCTCGCGCGGAGATACCGCGCGCGATCCATCATGAGCCCGGCGTCTCGCGTCACATTGCCGATGACCGCCTGATAGCGACTTTCCGCGTCGGCCGAGTCTCGCTGCATCGCAATGCGGGCGCCGAACGCGGCCTGTCGATCGGGGCTGGCCATGCCGAGGAAGCGGGCGGCGTCATCCGGGCGCTTCGCGAACAGCAACGCATCGACTCGGGAGTCGTGGTCGGCGCGGGTCAGACTATTGCCGTAGCGGCTCCAGATGAGCTGCTCATCGTCGCCGGAGAGATCGGGCGAAGCCCATGCGCGCCGCGCGGCGTCGAGCGCTCCCGTCATCTGACCCGACGAGGCAGAAGCCTCCGCCAGCCGAGCCCAGCCGTTGCCGGTCTTCGGCTTGTCGGCGGCGAAAAAGGCGAGAACCGTCGATGGGTTTTCACCCTGGCGCAGCGCCTTTTCGGCCCAGCCACGCATTCGCGCGTTGTCCGGCCAATCGGGGTTCGCGATCAGGAAGCTGGCGTAATCCGCGAAACGATAGCTGCTGCTCTGGCGTAGCGTTCGCCAGGTGTTGAGCGAGGAGGCGACGCTCTGACTGGCATAGTAGGCCGGCGCCGCGGACTGTGCGGCAGGCGCTGCATATTGCGCCGAACCAGAGGGAGCAGCAGCCAAGAGCACGGCTATCGTCGCAGTCGCGCGCCACATGCTAGACATAGTGCAGTCCCCCTCCTTATCAGCCGGTGAACGCGGCAGATCTGTCCACGAGAAAAACTCCCGATTGAGGAAGCAAGTTCATGTTCTTCGGCTCGATTCCCGCGCTGGTGACGCCATTTTCCGGTGGCCGTGTCGCAGAGGACACATTCGCCGAATTCGTCGAGTGGCAGATCGCCGAGGGCTCCAATGGCCTGGTGCCGTGCGGCACAACCGGTGAAGGCGCGACCCTGACGCGCGACGAGCACCGCGAGGTGATTGCCCACACCGTGCAGGTCGCAAACGGCAGGGTTCCGGTCATCGCCGGTTGTGGCAGCTACTCCACTGCAGTGGCGATCGAGATGGTGCGGGCGGCTGCCGATGTCGGCGCAGACGCGGCTCTGGTCGTGGTTCCCTACTACAACAAGCCGAGCCAGGCCGGCCTTGCGGCGCATTTCACTGCAGTCGCCGATGCGTCGCCACTTCCGATCGTGGTGTATAACGTGCCGTCGAGGACGGTCGCCGATATCTCGGTCGAAACACTGGCGCAGATTGCGCAGCACCCACGGATCGTGGCGGTGAAGGACGCGACCGGAAATCTTGCCCGCGTATCGGACCAGCGGCTCAAGTGCAGAGAGAAGTTCGTTCAGCTGTCCGGCAATGACGACATGGCGCTCGGCTTCAACGCCATGGGCGGTGTCGGCTGCATCTCGGTCACGGCGAACGTCGCTCCAAGGCTCTGTTCGGACTTCCAGCGGGCAATGCGCGAGAACCGGTGGGACGAGGCACTAAAGCTCCAGGACCGCCTCTATCCGCTACATGCCGCGCTCTTCTCCGACGCATCTCCGGCTCCGACGAAGTATGCGCTTTCGCGCGTACGGCCCGGCTTCCCGACCGATCTGCGGTTGCCGCTGGTCGAGGCATCGGAGGTGTCGAAGCGTGCCGTCGACGAAGCCCTTGATCATGCAGGGCTGATCTGATCAGGCGCTGACGTCGAGCCGGCTCAGGAGCGCATTGAACCTCGCGTCGCGGCGGATGGGATCGAACAGCGGGTCCACCCGCAATGTGTTCAGCCCGGGATCGTTGACCTGCACGCCGCGC
>DASVXN010000075.1:0-6155 GCA_036392635.1 Sphingomicrobium sp.
CCGACAGCGGCGGAACCTGGGCCCTCCCTCGCCTCGTCGGGCAAGCGCGGGCGTTGGGCCTTGCGCTTACAGGCGAGCCGCTGCCGGCCGACAAAGCGGCGGAATGGGGGCTCATCTGGAAGGCCGTCGATGACGACGCGCTGGACGGCGAAGTCGATGCGATCGCCAACAGGCTCGCCGCGCTTCCACCACTCGGCCTTGCTGCCATCAAGGAGATGATCCGTTCGAGCTGGCAATACAGCCTCGACGAGGAACTGCAGCGCCAGGCCGGCGCGATGCGGCGCCTCGGTTTCACCGAGGATTATCGCGAAGGCGTGGCCGCATTTCTCGAGAAGAGAAAGCCGAACTTTACCGGACGCTAACGGCCGCAACTCTCCTCATCGACGGTCGTTACGACTGCCGAACAACCATCGATGGAGGCGAGCCGTGCTTGGCACCATTCTCATCATCTTGCTTATCCTGCTGCTCATCGGCGCAGTGCCGCGATGGGGTTATAATCGCAGCTGGGGTTACGGCCCGTCGGGGCTCCTTGGGATCATCCTGATCATCGTCGTGATCCTGCTGCTGCTCGGCCGGATCTAACCGGCGGCACCGGCCCTTTTCGCGAAATTCCAGGCGGCACCTGCGAGCATCGGCACGCGCGTGGCCATTTCGGCCGCATGCGCATGACTCGCGGTGCCGTCGATGACCCGTTTCTTGATGCCCTGAACGATGCCGGCGAGGCGGAAGAGGTTGTAGGCGAAGTACCAGTCGAGCTTGCCCGCGACCGACACGCCTGAGCGCTCGGCGTAGCGAACCACAATCTCGTCGAGCGTCGGTATCCCGAGTTCCTGCAGGTTGAGGCCGGCCAGCCCCGCCCCTCCATCTGCAGGCATCGCCCACTGCATCGCCAAATAGGAGAAGTCGGCAAGTGGGTCGCCGAGCGTCGCCAGCTCCCAGTCGAGCACCGCAGTGAGCGTCCCGTCGCCATCGTAGACGACATTGTCGATGCGATAGTCGCCATGAACGATGGACGTGCGCGACTGTTCGGGAAGGGTCTCGGGAAGGAAGGCGATCAGCCGCTCCATCTCGGGGATGTAGTCGGTCTGGGAGTCCCGATATTGACGGGTCCAGCGCGCAACCTGCCGCTCGAAATAATTACCGGGCTTGCCGAAGTCCGCAAGCTCGGCCGCAACCGGATCGATGCAGTGCAGCTCCGCGAGCGTGTCGATCAGCTGCTCGTACATGCGCCGCCGCGTGGTCGCGTCGAAATCGGGCAGCGCCCCGTTTGCGTAGGGCCGCCCGCGCGCCAGCTCCATGACGTAGAATGCTGCGCCGATGACGTCCGCATCGTCGCAGAGCGCGAATGGCTCCGGCACAGGAAAACCAAGGGGATGCAGCGCCGCGATCAGTCGGTACTCGCGATCGACCGCATGCGCAGAGGGGAGCAGCGGCCCGAACGGTTTGCGGCGCAGGACATATTCGCCGGATGCCGCCGTAATCTTGTAGGTCGGGTTGGACTGCCCGGAAGGGAACTTGGTCAGCGTGAACGGGCCGCTGAATCCCTCGACATTCGCTTCGAGCCACGCGCCGAGCGCGGCCTCATCCAGGCCCTGCTCGCTCATCGATATTTCTTGAACTCCAGCCGGGCGATCGCGCGGCGGTGCACCTCGTCCGGGCCATCGGCCAGCCGCAGCGTCCGGATCGACGAATAGGCCCGCGCCAGCCCAACGTCCTCGGAAACGCCGGCGGCGCCGAACGCCTGGATGGCGTCGTCGATGATCTTCAGCGCCATGATCGGGGCGGCGACCTTGATCATCGCGATCTCGCCCTGCGCGGCCTTGTTGCCGGCGCGGTCCATCATGTCCGCCGCCTTGAGGCACAGCAGCCGCGTCATCTCGATGTCGATCCGCGCATTGGCGATGCGCTCTTCCCACACGCCCTGCTCGGCGATGGTCTTCCCGAAGGCGCGCCGCGACATCAGCCGCCGGACCATCGCCTCCAGCGCATCCTCCGCCGCACCGATCGTGCGCATGCAATGGTGGATGCGCCCCGGCCCGAGCCGCCCCTGCGCGATCTCGAACCCTCTGCCCTCGCCGAGCAGCATGTTCGACGGCGGCACCCGCACATCCCTGAGCACGATCTCCATGTGCCCGTGCGGCGCATCGTCGTAGCCGAACACCGGCAAATGGCGCTTGATCGTGACGCCCGGCGCGTCGAGCGGCACCAAAATCATCGACTGCTGCTTGTGAAGCTCTGCCGACGGGTCGGTCTTGCCCATGAGGATGGCGACCTTGCAGCGTGGGTCGCCGGCACCGCTCGACCACCATTTGCTGCCGTTGATCACATATTCGTTGCCGCGCAACTCGATGCTGCACTTGATGTTGGTGGCGTCCGACGAGGCGACGTCCGGCTCCGTCATCAGGAAGGCCGACCGGATCTCGCCGTCCATCAGCGGCTTGAGCCACTCGTCCTTCTGCTCCCGCGTGCCGTAGCGGTTCAGCACCTCCATGTTGCCCGTGTCGGGCGCGGAGCAGTTGAACACCTCCGACGCCCAGCCGATGCGCCCCATCTCCTCGGCGCAGAAGGCGTACTGGAGGTTGCTGAGAGCAGGTCCTTCGAACTCGAAGCTGCTGTCGACCGGTGTGGCGCCATGCGACGGCGGGATGAAGAGGTTCCACAGCCCCTCCGCGCGCGCTTTCTCCTTCAGCTCCTCGACGACGGGCAGCACCTTCCACCGCTCGCCCTCGCGCTGCTGCGCATCATAGTCGCCGGTACGCGGCCGAACGTGTTCGTCGATGAAAGCGCGGACCCGGTCGCGCCATTCGGTCTCGCCGGAGCTGAGGCTGAAATCCATGGGTCCGGCCTACCAGCAACAGTGTCAGTTGGCTATGAGCGAGCCATGCAGAGACTGGCGGGCAAGGTAGCGATCGTCACCGGCGCGGCATCAGGGATCGGCAAGGCCACGGTTGATCTGTTCCGAAGCGAAGGCGCGACCGTCATCGGCGCCGATGTGAACGACGGCGCAGACATCAAGGTCGATGCCGGCAGCGAAGATCAGGTGCGGAATCTCGTCGGGCAGGTGGCTTGCGAACACGGCGGCCTCGATATCTTCTTCGCCAACGCCGGCATTTCAGGCGGTTTCGCTACCATCGCCGAGCAGACCGCCGACGACTGGGCCGAGATCCTGCGCGTGAACCTGATTGGCCCGTTTCTCGCCATCAAGCATGCGGCGCCGCTCATGAACCTGCGTGGCGGCGGCTCGATCATCTGCACGGCAAGCGTCGCGGGCCTCCGCTCAGGCGCGGGCGGAGCGGCCTACTCCGCTTCCAAAGCCGGCGTCATCAACCTGGTGCAAACGGCGGCTCAGCAGCTCAGCGGCAGCGGCGTGCGCGTCAACGCCATCTGCCCTGGCCTGATCGAAACCGGGATGACCAGACCGATCTACGACATGGCGCGCGCGGCCGGAAAGGAACGCAGCATCGGCAAGCTGAACCCGCTCGGCCGCGGCGGCGAGCCCGAGGAAATCGCCCGCGCCGCGCTCTTCCTCGCCTCCGATGAGTCCAGCTACGTCAACGGCACCGCCATCATCGTCGACGGCGGCTTGTCGAGCAGCCATCCGACCGCGCGCCAGTTCGACCTCAGGATGCTCTGACTGTCGCACCACGCCCATTGCGGAGGTTAGCCGCAGCCCCTAGATGCGCCGCCGTTAGGGAGTAGCTTCCGGCCAGCTGAGGCCGGCTCCGCGTCAACATACTTGCGCTTCGGCGCATGGCGCGAGGGGCGGGAACATACCGTTAGCGAGACTAGCGCAGCCGAGGGCCATCGGGCGTCCTGGGATGTGCTGTCTTGTGCCCGACGGAGCCTGATGTGACCCCCGTTTCGATTGCCGTCCTGGCCTTTAGCATGTCCGCCGACGCCTGCGCTGCCGCCGTCGCGCGCGGAGCCGCAACGCGACCCCGCTTCTGGTCGGCGATCCGCAGTGGCGCGGTCTTCGGCGCAATCGAGGCGATCACGCCCCTTCTCGGCTGGGCAATCGGCCTTGCGGCCAGCGGCTACATCGCCGCCATCGACCACTGGGTCGCCTTTGCGCTTCTGGGCGGTGTCGGCGGCAAGATGGTGGTGGAGAGCATTCGCAGGCTGAGGGACCCCGCGACAGACGCGGACGAGCCGGCAAAGACGGGCATGCTCAGCCTGGTCCTCACCGCCTTCGCCACGAGCATCGACGCGGCCGCGGTCGGAGTCACCCTGGCGCTTGTCAATGTGAACATCTTCAGCGTCGCGCTTGCGATCGGTGCGACGACCTTCACGCTGGCGACGGCCGGCCTCTTGATCGGCCGCGCAGTCGGCGCGCGCTTCGGCCCGGCAGTCGAGCTGATCGGCGGCCTCGGCCTGATCGGCATCGGTACCGGCATTCTCCTCGACCACACCGGTTATCTCGGCTGATCGAATTGTCAGACGGCGGCGAGCGGTACCTTTTCGACCCACTCAGGGAAGAACAAGGGCTCGCGGCTCGTCCAGCCGGCCGCGGCGACGTCTTGCAAGGTCAAGGACTGCACGAGCTCGGCGCGGAGTTCCGGGTGCAGCGAGGGTAGCGCCGCGGCCGCGCAGAAAGCGCTGACCAGCCAGGGACGCACCGAAGCCCCAAGCAGCCGTTCGTAGAGGAAACGATAAGCCGCAAAGCTGGTGATCCTGCCCTTCTGCAGATCGAACGCGGACATGCTGATCAGCAGCGGAAGCAAGGATGTGACGTCGTCCGGCTCGAGCTCGTCGGGGACCAATGCCCTGATCTCGTCGATCAGATCGTAGGTCCTCGCCTGCAGGCCGATCCCTGCGGCTTCGGCCAATCCCCGAGCCCAATGGTCCACGGCATCGGCCCGAGCAAAAGCGACTTCCAGCGATTGACGGATGTACCGTTGTTCGGCCGCAGTGAAGCTTGCGAACTCCTCGAGTTCGGCAAGCATACGATTCGAAGCTAACTCCGACACGTTCGCCCCCTCTGCGTCAGGTCTGCGGACATTGCCCCATGGCCGCGAGTCTGGCGCAAACCCGACAATAGCACCGATGGGCAGACAACTGACAAGCTATCGAAGGACAATCTCGTCGATGCGTGGCTCCCGTTCGCCGAACGGCCATTCGGTTCCGATGGGTGTGTTCAACGTCGCTTCGTGACTTAGGCGAGCTTTCATCTACGGACGGGTGATTGCGGGGAGCGCAGCAACGCGGCAATCCAGCGCCGCACGACTGGCTCGCAACCACGAGAGAACCACATGAAGACGCCCCAACTTCTCAACTACGAACGCGACCGCTGGGTCGCAGGCGATGGTGCGGTGGAGATCCCGAGCGCCATCGACGGCGCGCCGGTGGCGACCACCGGGTCCGGCGGGCTCGACTTCGGCGGCATGCTCCGTCACGCGCGGGAAGTCGGCGGGCCGGCATTGCGCAAGCTCACCTTCCATGATCGCGCGCGGATGCTGAAGGCGCTCGGGCTCGCGATCATGGCCCGCAAGGAGGAGCTGTACGAGCTCAATTATCAGACCGGGGCGACGCGCAAGGACGGCTGGATCGACATCGAGGGCGGCGCGGGCACGCTCTTTTCTTTCTCGTCGAAAGGCCGCCGCGAGCTTCCGGACGCGCACGTCCTGCTGGACGGTCAGCTGGAGGGCCTATCGAAGCAGGGCACCTTCGTCGGCCAGCACATCTACACACCGCTGCAGGGCGCGGCGGTGCACATCAATGCGTTCAACTTCCCGGTCTGGGGTATGCTCGAGAAACTCGCCCCGACTTTGCTCGCGGGCGTTCCGGCAATTGTGAAGCCGGCTTCGGCCACCGCCTACCTGGCCGAGGCTGCGTTCAAGGTGATGATCGAGGCGGAGGTGCTTCCGCCCGGAGCGGTCCAGCTCATCGTCGGCGGAGTCGGGGACCTGTTCGACCACCTCTCCTGCCAGGACATCGTCAGCTTCACCGGCTCGGCGCACACCGCCATGAAGCTCCAGACCCACCCGGTGATCGCGCGCGAGTCGGTGCGGTTCGTCGCCGAGCGCGACAGCCTCAACGCGTCGCTACTCGGCCCCGACGCGGCACCCGGCTCGCCCGAGTTCGATCTCTTCATCAAGGAGGTCGCAACCGAGATGACGGTGAAGGCGGGGCAAAAGTGCACGGCCATCCGCCGGGCC
>DASVXN010000076.1:0-5623 GCA_036392635.1 Sphingomicrobium sp.
GATCGCAGCGATCGACGCGGCTCGCGAAGGACCGGTGGAGGAAGGCGCCGTGGGCGCGGGCACGGGGACGATCGCCTTCGACTGGAAGGGCGGCATCGGTACGAGCTCGCGGAAGCTCCCGGCGAACCTTGGCGGCTACACCGTCGGGGCATTGGTGCAGACCAATTTCGGCGGTGTGTTGCAGGTCGCCGGCGTGCCGGTCGGACAAGCGCTCGGCCGCTACTTCCTGAAGGACCAGCTTTCCCTCGGCAAGGCCGACGGCTCGGTGATCATCGTCCTCGCGACCGATGCGCCGCTGTCCGACCGCAACCTCGAGCGCCTCGCTCGCCGGGCATTCCTCGGCATTGCGCGGACCGGGTCGCCGATGACCAACGGTTCGGGTGACTTCGCCATCGCCTTTTCAACCAGCCCGGACGTTCGCCGCACGCCCGAGCGGCGGAGCCGGACCAGCGCCGTCGCCGACCTGCCCAACGACCGCATCTCGCCCCTGTTCGAGGCGGCCGTCGAAGCCACCGAGGAAGCCGTGATCAACTCGCTGTTCGCTGCAACGTCGACGGACGGCAACGGCCATCATGTCGATGCTCTGCCTGTCGAGCAGGTGGTGAAGCTCTACCGCAAGGCGCGCCGCTGATTTCGAGCCGGAATCAGCGGGTTGACTTCAGCACAGTGCAAGCGGACCTTCTTCCTGCCCGAATGGGCCGGGGGGACACAGATATGCGTACTTCGATCGCGCTGGCGCTGACGGCCGCGCTATTGCTTGAGGGCTGCTCGTCGCGGCCGCGGGAATTCACGCCGTCGCTGGCGGCAGCGCCGGCCGATCAGATCAAGTTCGAACAGACGATCTCGGAGTGTCGCGACCTTCTCGTGGCCGGCAAGCTCGACAGTTCAGGCCGGTTGGCGTCCGGCGGTGCCGGAGCGGCAACGGGTGTGGCGGTCGGCGCGGCCGGAACCGCCGCCGCCAGCGGCGCCGGGCTCTACGGCGGGATGGCCATCCTTGGTGCGACGATGGTGGCGATGCCTTTCGCCATCCTTGGAGGCGCCTGGGGGATGTCGAAGATCAAGCGCCACAAGAAGGAAAAGGCGATCCGGCTGGCGATGACGGGATGCCTGCACGAGCACGGCTACGACGTCGCCGAATGGCAACGCGCGCCGAAGAAAAAGAAGCCGGCCGTCGTTGCGGCAGCGCGCTGAGGGTTAGTAGCGGCCGTACGCTCCTCGAACGCTGTCGAGCAGCTTGCGGCTGTCATAGCCGACGCCGTCCTTGAACACGGTCGTGACCTTCTCGATGTCGGCGATGTTAGCGGCGGGGTTGCCTGCGACGAGGAACAGGTCGGCGTTCTTGCTCGGAGCGATCGACCCGATGCGATTGGCGAGCCCGAGGTAGGTGGCGCCGTTCAGGGTTCCGATCCTGATCGCCTCGAGCGGCGTGAACCCTGCTTCCACGAGCAGCTCGATCTCGCGCTGGTCGCCGAAGCCGGGGATCACGCCACCATTACCCGTCGGGTCGGGCCCGGCCAGCAGCAGACCGCCCGCAGCCACGAACTGCCGCTCGAGCCGCAGGCCATTGTCGTAGGCCTGGACCAACATCTGGCCCCGTGGCGTCTTGGCGCGGCTCGCCGTCAAATTGCGGAGATAGAGGTAATCCTCGCGAGCCTGCGGCGTCAGCACTGCCAGCGCCTTTGGGTTCAAGGGCGCGTGCAGAGCGACGCTCTGCTCGAAAACGGGCAAGGTCGAGGTAACCGCAACGCGCTTGTCGACGAGCAGCTTGATGAGGGCGTTGGCCTCGGGGCTGCCGGCCTTCATGGCAACAAGCGTCGGTAGACCCACCGTATCGGGACACTTGTCCGGCACCTTTCCCGGATCGAGCTGAGTGTTGACGCGGAAACCATGCTCCAGGTTGTCGATGCCAAGCGCAGCGGCTTCCGGATAGGTAACGGAACAGAGATGGCCGGTGACCTTAAGACCGCGCTTGTGCGCCTCGTCGACCGCCGCCTTCAGCTCGGCACGGGTGATGTTCATGTAGGCCTTGAAGGAGGTGACGCCCTGGTCCGCCCAGAAGGCGACCGTGCGCCGCGCATCTTCGGCGTCGCGCAGGCCGTGCATCTGGATGAAGGGACTGCCCTGCCCTTCCAGGTACGGACCAGTGACGTCCATGTGCGGCCCGATCAGCTTTCCGCTGTCGATTGCGGCCTTCACGTTGAGGTCCGCGTAGGGTTCGACGCTGCCCGTCGTACGCATCGTCGTGACGCCGTTCGCGAGATAGAGTCGCGGCGCGCTGAAGGTCATCTGGGGGACGACTAGCGGGTCATCGCTATGGCCTTCGGCGTCGAGGTTTGGCCGCGCGATGTAAAACATGTGGTCGTGCATGCCGACGAGTCCGGGCAATGCCGTCTGGCCGGTGCCGTCGATCACTCGATAGCCGCTCGGCACCGGCGAGTTCGCCGGCAGCACTGCGCCGATCTTCGCTCCGTCGAGCAGCACGACGGCATTCTCGATGGGTGCGGCGCCGGTGCCGTCGATCACGCGCACGTGGGTGATCGCGATCCGGCCCGCAGGCATTTGAACGAACGGCTGAACCTCTTCGCCGAGCTGTGCGGGAGGCGGCGCGAGGACGGGCGCTGCGGTGGCTCCAGTTGCCAGGCTCAGAACGGCCACTGCCGCAAGGAGAACGTGCTTCATGTTTTCCCCTCGGAGAGTCGGGAACGGCGCCGCTCATTACAGCGGCGCCGCCCGGTCTTCGCAATCGGAAAGCATCAGGCGCAATCTCGCGCCGACTCCGTCAAGCTGCCGCCGGAATTGCACCGGCCGTGGATCGGCCACGGACATCAGGTTCGCCGTCGGCCGACACGCTCGGGATGCCGCCTTTGACGATCAACGCCGTCACCATGACGCTCACCAAGACGGGCAACAGGATGCCGAACTCACCCAGCAGCCACGGCGTCAGCTGGTTCGGCTTGAACGCCGAATGCCACATGACCTGGATGAAGCAATTGTGCGCGGCGTGATGGATGACGCACGGCCACAAGCTGCCGGACCGAAGGCGGAGCCAGGTCATCAGGACCGTTGCCGGGTACAGAAGCACCGAGAAGCAGATGAGCGAATACCACAAGGGCGTGCCCTCGCCGTGGTAGCCGCCGATCAGCATCCCCGGCAGGTGGAACGCCAGCCAGACCACGAAGCTGATGTTCACGATGCTCCAGAAGCCGAAATATCTGGCAAGGCGCGGCACCATGAACCCGCGCCAGCCGATCTCTTCGCCGAGCCCGGTGACGATACCCGGTATCATGAAGATCGTCATCTGGATCAGCATGCCGAACAGCGCGTGCTCGGGCATGCCCCAGCGCACGGCACCTTTCGACCAGCGCTCGAAGTCGATCGAGCCCCCGCCCAGCGCTTGCGCCAAGACCAGCGCGAGCCCGCCGTAGATCAGCGGGAAAAGATAGGCCAACGCCCACCAGCGCAATGGTCCGGGCTTCCACCCGAAGCCGCGGAGAGTCCGCGACGTCGCCAGCTGAAGGCCGATGGCGACGAGGCCCGGAGTCCACATTATGCCGAGCATGATCGGCGTGGCCCAGGCCGAGCCCTGGCCGACGCGGTTCATGACGGTGGTGAGCAAGAGCTCGATGGCGATGACGAGCACCGAGTAGCAGGCGATTGCGCGTGCGGTCGGCGAGCCTCGGAACGAGGCAACAGGTGCGATACTCACAAGCTTCTCCGGAATGACCCCTTTGGAGCCAACCGAGAAGCAACAGCCGTGCCAAACATCCTTGCGCCCTCTCTACCGAGAGCCGGCGGGGCGCGGCTAAACGCGCTCTGGAGTGCCCGGCTTGGCGGACAATCCCGACATCTGGCGCAAATCGCTAGCTGTCAGATGCCGGGTCAGCGCCGACGATCTAGCGGCGATGGCGCCGGTGATGCGCACGATGCTTCGGCCTCGCATGGTGCCGTGTCGCGTGGTGCTTCCGTGTCGCATGATGGCGCGACTTGGCATGGTGAGATCGCGCGGCGTGGTCGCGTGCGACTTCCTTGCGATGCTGCTTCAGCACAGTCTTGCACCGCGGGTGGCGAAGCACCTGCCGGTGGGTCATGCTCTGGCACCAGCGAAGATCCTTTTTCTTGCGGATCTCCGCGCGGGTGGCCTTGTGCGCGCGGGTGGCCCTGTGGTGTCGCTGAGCCTTGTGCCTGCTGGCAGTCGCATGGTGGCGCCGCGCCGTGGAGCGATGGTGCGCGCGCGCCCTGCGCTCCGGGCCCATATTCACCCAACGATGCCTCGGCGCCGCGCGCGGCATCGGCGCGAAAGGCGGCGGCGCCTCAGGTCCCGATCGAATGTCCGGTGGAGGAGCCGGCGGCACGGCGGGCGTGGTTTGCTGCTGAGGCGGGATCGTCGACTGGGGAATAGTTTGCTGCGCCGTCGCCGGCATTGTCACCATCAAGCTCGCGATCAACATGCCGAGTAGCTTGTTCAAGCGCATGTACCCCTCCCCTTTGCGCCAATGCGCCGATGCCGACGATAGCGAGGGGCAAGGAGCCTCGCACCAGCCTGGCAGAAGCCTTGAGCCGAGCAGATGCACGTCTCGTCTTTACCGTTACTGCCGCCGTTTACCGTGAGTTGTCCGGCTGGCCGCTTGCCCGCGTTACGGCAGCTTGTAGATTGGCCGGCGGTTGGGAGAGTTGTTTGGCGAGTCTGGAGCTTAGGGGCGTCCGCAAGGCGTTTGGCGCGACGCCAGTTCTGGACGACGTAAACCTGACCCTCGAACAGCGCGAGTTCATCGCATTCCTTGGACCGTCGGGGTCCGGCAAGTCGACATTGCTGCGGATCATCGCGGGTCTCGAGACGGCTGATGCCGGCGAGGTTTGGCTCGAAGGCCGGCGCATCGACACGCTTCCGCCCGGTGACCGCGGCATCGCGATGGTGTTCCAGCATTATGCGCTCTACCCGCACATGAGCGCCCGCGAGAACATGGCGTTCGGCCTCCGGAACGCAAAGGTCGCACGCGACGAGATCGAGCGCCGGATCGCAGATGCCGCCGACGTGCTGGAGATCACTCCCCTGCTCGACCGCAAGCCGGCCGAAATGTCAGGCGGGCAGCGGCAGCGCATCGCGATTGGGCGAGCGCTGGTGAAGGAGCCCAAGCTGTTCCTGCTCGACGAGCCGCTCTCGAACCTCGATGCGGCCCTGCGCCTGCGGACACGCGTCGAGCTCGCGCAGCTGAAGCAGAAGGTCGATGCTGCAGTGATCATGGTCACTCACGACCAGGCCGAGGCGATGACTCTCGCCGACCGCATCATCGTCATGAACGACCGCCGCATCCAGCAGGTCGGCCCGCCCATGGAGATCTACAGTCGTCCCGCGAACACCTTCGTCGCGCAGTTCGTCGGATCGCCGGCAATGACGCTGGTTCCGGCGACGTTGCTCGATGGTGGCGAGTTCGCGCAGCTGCGGCTGGGCGACGGATCGGCCGTGCAGACGCAGGTGCCGCGCGACGGCCTTCCCGGCGGTGAGCTTCGCCTCGGCGTTCGACCGGAAGCTGTCCGCGTCGCGGGTGGCGGCAATGCGACGACCAAGGGCAAGGTGGACCTCGTCGAACGGCTCGGCGAGCGGACGCTCGTTTACGCACACTTG
>DASVXN010000077.1:0-2366 GCA_036392635.1 Sphingomicrobium sp.
CGATCCTCGTACTGATTGCCCTCTTCGAGCAGAACCAGTCGCCACTGTTCTTCGGCCTCATCGTCGGCCTGAGCTTCGCCATCGGCTTCCTGCTCATTATCCCGATCGGCGGCGGGGACATGCCGGTCGTGATCTCGATGCTGAACAGCTATTCCGGGTGGGCCGCGGCGGCGATGGGTTTCACCCTCCACAACAGCGCCATGATCATCACCGGCGCGCTGGTCGGAAGCTCGGGCGCGATCCTCAGTTACATCATGTGCCGGGCGATGAACCGAAGCTTCATCTCAGTTATTGCGGGCGGCTTCGGCGCCGTCGCGAGCGGCGGCGACGCCGCGGCAATCGACCGCCCCTACAAGCGCGGCTCGGCCGAGGACGCGGCGTTCCTCATGAAGCAGGCCGAGCAGGTGATCATCGTCCCCGGCTACGGCATGGCCGTCGCCCAGGCGCAGCATGCGCTTCGCGAGATGGCCGACCTGCTCAAGAAGGAGGGGGTCAGCGTCAAATATGCGATCCATCCCGTCGCCGGCCGCATGCCCGGGCACATGAACGTGCTGCTCGCCGAGGCGAACGTTCCCTATGACGAGGTGTTCGAGCTCGAGGACATCAACAGTGAATTCGCCCAGACCGATGTCGCCTTCGTCATCGGCGCCAACGATGTCACCAACCCGGCGGCGAAGACGGACAAGAGCTCGCCGATCTACGGCATGCCGGTGCTGGACGTGGAGAAAGCGCGGACCGTGCTGTTCGTGAAGCGGTCCATGGGGGGCGTCGGCTATGCCGGCGTCGACAACGAACTCTTCTATCGCGACAACACCATGATGCTGCTCGCCGATGCGAAGAAGATGGTCGAGGAAATCTTGAAATCGCTCGGCTGATCAAGGTTCGCAACGGACCGTCGCAACCGCTGTTAAGATTGCGATAAATCAGCTATTTACCTCTTGCCGCCGGACCCGCTCTGGCCTCATGAATCGCGGCAAGGGGCGGCGCGATTCTGGGGCGCTGCAAGCGAGAGCGAAGAAGGGGAATAGTCGTGCGGAAGCTGGGCATCATCGGCGGAACGAGCTGGTCGTCGACGGCGCTCTATTACGAGCACATCAACAAGGGCGTCGCGCAGCGGCTCGGTGGCCTGCACAGCGCCAGGCTGGTGATCGACAGCCTCGACCTGGCGCCGTTTGCCGCCATGGAGCTGTCGGGCGACTGGGATGGCGTCGCTCGCGAGACGCTCGACGCTGCCAAGCGCCTGGAGACTGCTGGTGCGGAGGCGGTGATCATCACCTCCAACACCGGTCACAAGGTCTACGACGCGGTTGCGCCGAAGGTAGGCGTTCCGATGCTCCACATCGGGGATGCAGCGGCGGACAAGCTGGTTGCCGACGGCCGCAAGCGGGTCGCGCTGCTCGGCACGCGCTTCACCATGCTCGAACCGCATGTCCGCAGCCGGCTGGAGAGCCGCGGCATCAACCTGGTTCCGATCGAGGACGTTTGGGTCAAGGAAGTCGACCGGATCATCTTCGAGGAACTCGCTGCCGGCCGCGTCGTCCGCGACAGTCAGCGCAAGCTCAAGACGCTGATCACCGAGCTTGCCAAGGCGAAGGTCCAGGCCGTTGTCCTCGGTTGCACGGAGCTGGTCCTCGCGGTCGACGTTCGCGCCAACGTGCTTCCGGTCTACGACACGACCGCGATCCACGCCCGCGCGTGCGTCGACTGGATCCTGTCGGACGAGGAACCCGCGCGGGCCGCAGCCTGACGCTGGATAGGGGCGGCATCGCTGCCTAGATAGGCAGAATGGACCGAACCCCGGCCGACCGTCCCAACGTCCCCAATGCCGCCGAGCGCTTCAACGAAGAGCAGGCGACCTATGCCGTGCGCGGTTCGGACACGCCGGACCTGGAGCAGGGCGTCGCTGCCATCCGCGAGGTCGTGAAGACGCTTCCCGTCCGTCCTGGCGTCTACCGCATGCAGGATGCCCGCGGTGACGTGCTCTACGTGGGCAAGGCCAGGGGCCTGAAGAGCCGGGTCACCAACTACACGCAGGTGACGCGCCTGCCGAAGCGGCTGCAGCGCATGGTTGCGCAGACGCGCTCGATGACGATCGTCACGACGCGAACCGAAGCCGAGGCGCTGTTGCTCGAAGCGCAGCTGATCAAGCGCTTCCGGCCGCCCTACAACGTGCTGCTCCGGGACGACAAAAGCTTCCCTTTCATCCTGCTGCGCGAGGATCACGCATTCCCCCGCGTTCAGAAGCACCGCGGGGCACGACGGATCAAAGGGCAATATTACGGGCCCTTCGCGAGCGCCGGGTCCGTCACTCGCACGCTTAACGCGCTTCAGAAGCTGTTCCTGCTAAGAAGCTGTTCCGACAGCTT
>DASVXN010000078.1:0-3293 GCA_036392635.1 Sphingomicrobium sp.
TGGCCGGAACCCGCAAGCACGAAGCGCTTGGGCCCGGCGAAATGGTCCATGATCTTCCACACGCTCTGCGGCGGGGCGATATGGTCCTCGCGCCCCGCCTGGATGTAGGTCGGTGTCTTCACCTGATCGATGTCGACCGGAGTGCCCGCGACGGTGATGCCGCCCTTCTCCGCCAGCTTGTTCCCCTTGTAGAGCGTCTCGAGATAGTTGCGGTGCCAGCCGGCGGGCAGGTTCGTCGTGTCGCTGTTCCAGTAGAGCAGGTCGAACGGCGGCGGCTCCTCGCCGAGCAGGTAGTTGTTGACCACATAGTTCCAGATGAGGTCGCGGCCGCGCAGCAGGTTGAAGGTGGCGGCCATATACCGACCGTCGAGATAGCCCTTCTCCTTGGTCAGCTGCTCGAGCAGTCCCATCGTCTCGGGCCCGGTAAACAGCTTGAGGTCGCCGGCCTCGGCGAAGTCGACCTGCGCCGTGAAGAACGTCGCCGACTTCACCCTCTCCGCCTGCCCCTGCGCCTCGAGGTAGGCGAGCGTCGCCGCCAGCGTCGTGCCGGCCACGCAATAGCCGATCGCATGCACGCTTTCGACGTCGAGCAGCTCGCGCACCGTGTCGATCGCGTCGATCTGACCGCGCACGACGTAATCGTCGAGCGTCACGTCGGCGAGGCTCTCGTCGGCCGACTTCCAGCTCACCATGAACAGCGTGATGCCTTGCTCGACGCACCAGCGGACGAAGCTCTTCTCCGGCGTCAGGTCGAGGATGTAGAAGCGATTGATCCAGGGCGGGAAGATCACCACCGGAGTCTTGAGCACGTTTGGCGTCACCGGCGTGTACTGGATCAATTGGTAGAGATCGGTCTGCTTCACGACCTTGCCCGGCGTCGTGGCGAGGTTGCGCCCCACCTCGAAGACGCCCTGCTTCGTCTGGGTCATCTGCCCTGCGGCGATGTCCTTGAGCATGTTGGCGAGGCCCTTCAGCAGGTTCTCGCCGCGGGTTTCCATCGTGCGCTTCAGCACCTGCGGGTTTGTCAGCGCGAAGTTCGAAGGGCTCATCGCGTCGACGAAGCTCTGGGTCGCAAAGCGCAGCCGCTCGCGTGCCGCACCGTCGAGTCCGTCGATCTCGTCGACTGTGCCGAGCAGCTGGTCCGAGACCCGGAGGTAAGTCTGGCGGATCGTGTCGAAGATCGGGTTCTCCCGCCATTCCGGCGCGGCGAAGCGACGGTCCTTGCGGTCGACCTCACCCGCAGTCGCAGTCGGCGTCACGCCGCCGAGCATCTTGCCCCAGGTCTCAAGGCCCTTGGCCCAGGCCTGCGCGCCTGCGCTCATCAGTGCCATCGGGTCCGTTGCGGGCTGCGCGCCAGCGGGGTTCAGGACCGCAGGGGACCAGCCGGGGAATGGCTGATCGCCCTTGAGGCTGCTGGCCCAGAACTCCATCAGCATCTGCTGGGCACGGCCCATCACCAGGGTCCAGTGCTGCCAATCCTCGAGCGTCGGAATAGGGTTCGCGGTGGTGGCGTCGTTCATTCGTCGACCTTACGCTCAACTACGGACAAAACGAACAGACCCCGGCCGCGCTCCCCCGTTTGGCGGATTGCTCCAACTGCGCATAAGCCAAGGACATGCGACTGCTGTTGCCTGTTCTCATCCTGCTGCTCACGGGCTGTGCGACAGTCCAGAGCAACCGCACAAGCGGCGCCGAGGTCGGCGTCGCATTCAATGCTTCTTCTGACATCGTGAGCTTCGCCGACGGCGTTGCCGATCCGCGAACTCGCCGCCGCGCGACCGCCGACGATCCCGTCCGCGTCGCCTCGATCAGCAAGATGGTCACCGCGATCGGCGTCATGCAGCTCGTGGATGCCGGAAAGCTCGACCTGACCAGCGACGTCTCGCGATGGCTCGGCTGGCAGCTGCGCAACCCCAACTTCCCCGATCGGCCGATTAGTCTGTCGATGCTGCTGTCGCACACCTCCTCGGTGCGCGAGCATGACGACGACTATGTGATCCCGCTCGGCGGCTCGCTGCAGCAGGTAATGGCCGATCCGAGGAACTGGGATACGCAGCATGCCCCGGGAGGCCACTTCGCCTACGTCAATCTGAACTACCCGATCATTGGTTCGATCGTGGAGAAGGTCACCGGCGAGCGCTTCGACATCTGGATGCGGGCACATGTGCTGATGCCGATGAAGCTCGACGCCTGCTTCAACTGGCCCACCTGCAGCGATGCGGCGGTCGCCCGCGCCGTCGAGCTCGACTCCGCCGACGGCAAGCCGGTGAAGGACGACCTCCACGGCCGCCGCCCTGACTGCCCCGTGTTCGTGAAGGCGGGCCAATCCTGCGATCTGTCGCAATGGCGCCTCGGCGAGAATGGCTCACTGTTTGCTCCCCAAGGCGGGCTCCGCATCTCGGCGCGCGGACTCGCCCGCATCGGCCGCATGCTCCTCAACAAGGGCACGCTCGACGGCGCCCGCATTCTCTCACCGCAAAGCGTCGACGCGCTGCTGACGCAGGTCTGGACCTTCAACGGAAGCAACGGCGAAACCGACGGCGGCTTCTACTGCAGTGCCGGGAACGGCACGCACCGGCTTCCGAATCTGCAGGCGGGGTGCAGCGACAATATCGTGCCGGATGGCGCGGTGCTCGTCGGCCATGCCGGCGATGCCTACAGCATGAAGAGCGGCCTCTGGCTCGACTTAAAGCGGAGCCGCGGCGTCGCCTATTTCGTCACCGCCGTTCCCGACCCCGCGCCCAAGGCTCCAGGCACCGGCTACACAGCAGCGGAGGTAAACGCTCTCAGGAGAACCTACGCGCTCCTGCCCAGATAGTCAGGGCGTGCAGCGCCAGCCGGCGCCCGACCACCACATCCGGTCCTCGGTGCAGTTCTGATTCCGCCATACCCAGCGCGGATAAGCGCGCTCCGGCCGTTCGTGCCACCAGTCGTTCCACTTGTCCGGATCGAAGCTGCGGTTGGCGTCGTAATCGCCGAGGTAGTAGCCGTAGCCGAGATAACCGTACGGCGCGTAGTCGTATCGGCCGTCATGACCACGACGGTGATCGCCCCGGCGATGATCACCCCGATGGTCGGCGCGGTAATCGCGGTGCATGGTCGTCCCAGCTGGCGGACTGACGAACCCTGAGTTGCGGAAGCTCGGGGATGCGCCGAAATCGCCGGCAGCAAAGCTTTGAGACGATAGAGGCGACGCCGCGACGACCAGGGCTGCGATACAAAGGAACGCACGCTGCATGTGGCTGCTCCTTTCTGTCCGTTTCGGACACGAGACAAACGCCCGGGGTGCGCGG
>DASVXN010000079.1:0-6315 GCA_036392635.1 Sphingomicrobium sp.
GACGTCGGCTTCGGCAAGACCGAGGTGGCACTTCGTGCAGCGTTCGTGATGGCCATGTCGGGACGCCAGGTGGCGCTGATCGGCCCCACGACCCTTCTTGCACGCCAACATTATCGCAACTTTGAGGAGCGGCTCAAAGGCTTTCCGCTCAACGTCGGGCGCCTTTCGCGGCTCGTCAGTGCCGCAGAGGCAAAGAAGACGAAGGAAGGTCTCGCGGACGGCACGGTCGACATCGTCATCGGCACGCACGCGATCCTTGCCAAGTCGGTCGAGTTCAAGCGCCTCGGTCTCGTGATCGTCGACGAGGAGCAGCACTTCGGCGTCGCTCACAAGGAGCGGCTGAAGGCGCTCAAGACCGACGTTCACGTTCTGACCCTCACGGCCACGCCAATCCCGCGCACGCTGCAGATGGCGATGACCGGCCTGCGGGAACTCTCGGTCATTCAGACGCCACCGATCGACCGGCTCGCCGTCCGGACGTACGTCACACCTTGGGACGCGGTCGTGCTGCGGGAGGCGCTGCTGCGCGAGCATTATCGCGGAGGTCAGAGCTTCTTCGTCGTGCCGCGTGTCGCCGACTTGCCCGACATGGAGGAATGGCTGCGCAGCCAGGTGCCGGAGGTGAAGTTCATCACCGCGCATGGGCAGATGAGCGCTACCGAGGTGGAGGAGCGGATGAGCGCCTTCTACGACCGCAAGTATGACGTGCTGCTATCGACCACAATCGTCGAAAGCGGTCTCGACATCCCCAGCGCGAATACGCTGATCGTCTACCGCTCGGACCGGTTCGGCCTAGCGCAGCTTTACCAGCTCCGTGGCCGCGTCGGACGTTCGAAGACGCGCGCATACGCTTACCTCACCATGCCTTCGGACCGAGCCATCACCGAGACGGCGCAAAAGCGCCTCCAGGTGCTCGCCGACCTCGACAGCCTTGGCGCGGGGTTCCAGCTCGCGAGCCACGATCTCGACATCCGTGGTGCCGGCAATCTTCTCGGCGACGAGCAGTCAGGGCACATCAAGGAGGTGGGCTTCGAGCTCTACCAGTCGATGCTCGAGGACGCGATCGTCGAGCAGAAGGCCGGCGGCGTGCCGCAGCGCGAGGAGTTCAGCCCGCAGATCAGCGTCGATGCACCGATCATGATCCCGGAAACCTACGTCCCCGACCTCGACCTGCGCATGGGTCTTTATCGTCGCCTCGGCGAGCTAGAGGACCGGCAGGCAATCGAGGCGTTCGCAGCCGAGCTGATTGACCGCTTCGGCACGCTTCCGGAGGAAACCGCCAATTTGATGAAGATCGTCGAGGTGAAGCTCAACTGCCGCGACGCATGCGTCGCCAAGCTCGATATCGGGGCAAAGGGCGCGGTGGTGACGTTCGCGGACGGCGGCTTCCCGGACCTTGCGGGCCTGCTGGCCTATGTCGACCGACTGAAAGGCTCGGCGAAGCTCAGGCCCGACAGCAAGATGACGGTGAGCCGCGACTGGCCGAACCCGGACGCGCGCCTCAACGGCGCCGTGCAGCTGTCGCGCGGGCTGGCGCGGGTGGCTGCGGCGGGTGAGAAGAAGAAAGCCGCTTAGCGGTTTGCCGCGGCGACGAAGCGCGTCAGCTCTTCCGGGCTGAGTGCGCCGGCGCCGAGGAAGCCCTGGTACAGGTCGCAGCCCCACTCCGCCAGCAAGCGCAGCTGCCCGGTGGTTTCGACGCCTTCGACGACCACACTCAGGTCGAGCTCGCGGGCGAGATGGATCAGGGCCTTGACCACGATCCGGTCGCGCTCGCCGCCGACGATGTCGGTGATCAGCCCGCGATCGATCTTGATCGCGTCGAGCGGCAGCGAGATGAGGTAAGCCAAGCTTGCGTATCCGGTCCCGAAGTCGTCGACGGCGATGCGGAGGCCGGCTTTGCGAAGCCGCGAGAGGCGATGCGCTACTGCCTGCTGATCCACCAGAAGCGCGCTTTCCGTGATCTCGGCGGTGATCCGCCGCGGATCGATGCCAGCCGTCTCGATCTCGCCGAGCAGCCAATCGTCGAACCCATCACGTGAGATGTCGTGCGGCAGGATGTTGATGGAGACGCCCAGCTGCCCAAGCGGCCCTCCCCACTCGGCCGCGCAACGCAGCGCCTTGCGCTGAACCAGTCGCGACAGCCGTTCGTTCAGCCCCCCTGCCGCGGCCCGCGCGAACAGCTGCTGTGCGTCCGCCACCACCGACGATCGCGCCAGCGCCTCGGCGCCTACGATGCGGCCAGACGCCGGTTCGATCAGCGGCTGGAACAGCACGCTGACTTCATCGTCGGCGATCGCCGCTTCCAGCAGGAGGTCCCTTTGGTGGTGGGCGGGCACGATCGCGCCGAAGTCCGACGCCCGACGCCCCCACTTACTAATGCCGTCAAAGGTCAACATGCCTTTGGGGTAACCAGAGGGTTCCTATGTTGATACGGGCAGCTTCGCCTGCGCATCGAAACGGGACAGTGACGTTCCGGTGCGCAGTCCCTATCTTGCAGGCCGGAAGCTGGTGAGGAGCAGTGCGCTTGAACGCGGACGTGGCAAAGCCTGGAGTTCATCCGCCCGAAGATCTGCGCCCGTCCGGCATCGGGCTTCTCTCGTCGCACACGGACGTGGCTCAGTCGGCTGCCGGGCTGCTTCGGCGGCGCTATCACTTTGCTGAAGACGCCGACGCGAGCACGCTGGTCGCGCTCGGCGGCGACGGCTTCATGCTGCAGACGCTCCACCGGATGCTCGAGGCCGGCGAGCCGAGGCCCGTGTTCGGCATGAATCGGGGGACCGTGGGTTTCCTCATGAACGATTGGCGCATCGATTGCCTGGCCGAGCGCATTGCCGGGGCCAAGGCGATCCGAGTCGCCCCGCTGGAAATGCGCGCAACGACAGTCTCGGGCGAGACCTTCACCTACGCGGCCATCAATGAGGTCTCGCTGCTGAGGGAAACCCGGCAAACGGCGAAGATCGAGATCCTGGTGAACGGCCGGGTCGCGCTCGCGGAGCTCGCCTGCGATGGCGTGCTGGTCGCGACGCCGGCTGGTTCCACCGCTTACAATCTGTCGGCACGCGGTCCGATATTGCCGCTGCAGGCGCGGATGCTCGCGCTGACTCCGATCAGCCCGTTCCGGCCGCGCCGCTGGTCCGGCGCAATCCTGCCCGACGACACATCGGTCTGCTTCACCATCCTCGAAGCTGAGAACCGGCCGGTTTCGGCGGTTGCAGACCAGATCGAGGTGCGCGACGTCGCGAAGGTCGAGGTGCGGCTGGACCGCGAGCGCTCCCTCACGTTGCTGTTCGATCCGGAGCACGCGCTCGACGAACGAATCGCGATGGAGCAATTTGCGACTTGAGCCTCACGCGGCCACTTGCCTTCTAGGAAGTCTCCGCTATCTAGCGCCTGCCCGTTGAGGGACCCGCTTGCGGGCCCTTGGGATGCTCCCCGATAGCTCAGCGGTAGAGCTCTCGACTGTTAATCGAGCGGCCGTTGGTTCGAATCCAACTCGGGGAGCCACTTCACCTTACATAGGCATTGCCGCACGAGCGCCGAGTGCGTTAACTCTCGCTTCAACAGCGGGGAGAGTCGCGTTGTCGCTCGACGAGGGCGTATCGCGTTTTATCGGCAATCTGTACGAGGCCGTGTACGAGCCCGAGGCCTGGCGCTTGGCCATGCACGAAATGATGAAGCGGACGAACTCGCGGCTCGCCTTCATCACCTGCGCCGACATTCGCCAAAGAGAATTGTCTCGCTCGGAGTTCTACGGCACCGAGGATAGCGGTTTCCTCCGTGCGGCGGACGAATATCGCGACGGGATGTACCGGTCGGATCCGTCACTTGCGTGGGCTTCGCGCAACCCCAACGCCGGGGTATGCGACACGTCGTCGATGATGCCGCACGACGAATTCCGCCACCTGGAGTACGTCCGCTGGCAGGAAAGTCTCATCGGAACGGTCCACTGGCGCGTTTTCTACACGCAGCCGGTCGACGACCTCTCCTTCGCGGTCTCGCTCCATCCTCCCGCGAGCGACGGTCCGGCGCCGGCGGAAACGGGCAAGCTGCACAAGCTGATGTTCGAGCATATCGAGCGGGCGTTGCGGCTTGCAGCGCGGCCGCCGGATCTTGCGGCAAGCACGGAGGCGGTCGTCGTGCTCGACACCGCCGGCAAGGTGCTGACGATGAGCCCCAGAGCGGAGCATATCGTCTGCCGCGGCGATGGGCTTAAGATCGAGCGCCGTCGCCTGTTCGCGAGCTCTCCAGCGGTGTCCGAGCGGCTGAACGCCGCCATTGCCTCAGCCATCAGGAGCAGTTCGCTCGGCGGAGCAGGCGGTGGCGTGCGCGTGCCGCGCTCGGCAGGAGACGGCCACTGGCTTGCTCTCGTCAGCCCCTGCCCGCGATTCCTGCAGCACCTGCCGATACGGACGCCGGCAGCGATCGTTCGAATCCTCGAGACGACCGCGAAGGCAGAGTTGTCGCCCGCGCGCGCAGGTATTTTCGGCCTGAGTCCGCGCGAGGCGGATGTTGCAGCCGCACTGCTCGCCGGCCACTCGCTCGAAAGCCTCTGCCAGGCGCTGGGGATCAGCCGGAACACGGTGAAGGTCCACCTGCAGTCGATCTTCCGTAAGACGGGCACCAACCGCCAATCGGAGCTCGTCCACCTGTTGTCTGAAGTGACGCGTCCCTAAGCCCGCAAGTTGACTCGCGCTGCAATGAGGCAGACTTCCGGAGCGGAGAACGAAGATGCTGACAGGGCTCTCGTTGCTGTTCGTGTCGGCCACGGCTCAGGCGCCCTCACCTCCACCGCCGTCGCCGGTAAAACCCAAGCTGATCTGCCGCCAAGGTGAGCAGGAACTCGGCAGCCACATCCGTACGAGCCGAATCTGCAGGACGGCGGAGAAATGGCAGCGGGAGGATGCCCGACGCGACGAGCGGCCGGCGACTTACAAGGTCGTTCCGGGCCAGGGGGACGGCGTGCCCCGGCCGCAGCGACCGCCGCTCTAACCGTCGATCGAGGCCATCAGACTGGCGTTGCCGCCCGCCGCCGTCGTGTCGATGCAGGTCACCCGCTCGGTCGCGAAGCGAGCGACATAATGCGGACCGCCCGCCTTTGGACCCGTTCCGCTGAGTCCCTCCCCGCCGAACGGCTGGCTCTCGACGACGGCGCCAATCTGGTTGCGGTTGACGTAGAAATTGCCAACCCGGGCATGCGCTTCGACATAGTCGCGAACCGTATCGATGCGGCTCTGCAGTCCGAGCGTTAGCCCATAGCCAGTGGCGTTGATCTCCTCGACTACCTTGTCGAGCCTGTCCCCCGCGAAGCGAATGACGTGAAGGACCGGCCCGAAGTTCTCGCGATTGAGCTCGACGAGCCCCGAGATCTCATACATCGCGGGAGCGACGAAGCTCCCATGCGCCGTCTCGTTGGGCAGCGGCAGGCGGCAGACGCGCTTCGCATGCTTCTCGAGCCACGCCAGATGCTCGTCCAAGGCGCGCTTGGCCTCTTCATCGATCACTGGGCCCACATCCGTGGCGAGATCGGAAGGATCGCCGACCTTCAGCCCTTCCATCGCGCCCGAGATCATCCTGATCATGCCGTCGGCGACGTCCTCCTGGACGAACACAACGCGGCAGGCCGAACAGCGCTGGCCCGCGCTCTGGAATGCGGAGGAAACGACGTCGCGCGTGACCTGCTCGGGCAAGGCCGAACTGTCGACGATCATCGCATTCTGCCCACCCGTCTCAGCGATGAACGGAATGATCGGCCCGGCGCGCTCCGCCAGGGTGCGGTTGATCAACCGCGCGGTCTCGGTGGAGCCGGTGAACGCGACGCCGGCGAGCAGCGGATGAGCCGTCAATGCAGCCCCGACGCGCCCGTCGCCGGGTGCGAGCTGGACAACATCCTTGGGGATGCCTGCCCGGTGCATCAGATCGACAGCCAGTGCACCGATCAGCGGCGTCTGCTCCGCAGGCTTGGCAACGGCCGTATTGCCGGCGGCCAATGCTGCAGCGACGGGGCCTGTGAAAATCGCGAGCGGGAAGTTCCAGGGGCTAATGCAGGCAAACACGCCGCGGCCATGCAGGCGGAGCTCGTTCTGCTCACCCGTGGGCCCGGGCAGTGGCAGGGGCGTGGTGAACTGCCTGCGAGCCTCGGACGCATAGAAGCGCAGGAAGTCGACGGCCTCACGCACCTCGAGAATCGCATCCGGCAGTGTCTTGCCGCCCTCTCGGATGCACAGCGAGTAGAAGTCCTCGCGATGCCCCTCGTAGAGTTCCGCCGTGCGCTCCAGCAGGCGCGCTCGCGCCTCACCGCCGCTCGCATCCCAAGCG
>DASVXN010000080.1:0-2950 GCA_036392635.1 Sphingomicrobium sp.
AGCTTGGTGTCAGCTCGCCATTCTCCTTCCTTCGGGGAGCGTCGGATGCGATCGAGCTGGTCACGGCGGCGCTGCCCATGGGCTATGACGCAATCGGGATCGCCGATCGCAACACGCTGGCGGGCGTGGTGCGGATGCACAGCGCGTGCACGGGCGTCGGCATGCGGCCGCTGATCGGGTGCCGGCTGGATCTGGTGGAACGTCCCTCGACTTCGCTCGGGACGAACGGCTCCAGAGGTTCCCCAACTCCGTTCGTGTCGAGCGAAGTCGAGACACGTGAGACGAGCCTCCTCGCCTACCCGATGGATCGCGACGGCTACGGTCGGCTGTCGCAACTGCTCAGCCGGGGCAAGCTGAAGTCGCCAAAGGGTGAGTGCGAGCTGACGCTGCCCGATGTCGCCGAGTTCCAGGAGGGCATCGCCTTTATTGCCTGGCCGGACGAGGATCTCGATGTTTTTGAAGGCAAACTGCCGCGCCTGAAAGAAGCCTTGACGTCACTTCGCCATGTGGCGGCGAGCTGGCTTTATCGCGGTGACGACAGTGCCCGGATCGAGCGGCTCGACCGCATCGCGAGGAAGAACGGCTGCACCATCCTCGCCACGAACGATGTCCATTATCATGCGCCCGACCGACGACCCCTGCAGGACGTCGTCACCTGTATCCGCGAGAAGGTCACGATCGCAACGGCGGGATACCTGCTCAATCCCAATGCCGAGCGGCACCTAAAGAGCCCGCAAGAGATGATGCGGCTGTTCGCCCGCTGGCCGCATGCGATCGCGGCGACGCGGGAGTTCGCGGACTCGCTTAACTTCAGCCTCGAGGAACTACGCTACGAATATCCGCGCGAGACGGTCCCGGAGGGGCGCACGCCGCAGGAGCATCTGGAATATCTCACCTGGAAAGGCGCCGAGGAGCGCTGGCCGGACGGCATCCCGCAGAAGGTGCTGGACCAGCTCAACTACGAGCTGCCGCTGATCGAGAAGCTCGATTTCGCGCGCTACTTCCTGACCGTCCACGACATCGTCGCTTATGCGCGTTCGCTCGACCCGCCGATCCTGTGCCAAGGGCGCGGCTCGGCGGCGAACAGCGCGGTCTGCTATTGCCTCAACATCACCGCGGTGGACCCGGCAACCAGCGACCTGCTGTTCGAGCGCTTCATCTCCGAGGAGCGCAAGGAGCCGCCCGATATCGACGTCGACTTCGAGCACGAGCGGCGCGAGGAGGTGATCCAGCACATCTACGACAAGTACGGCCGCGACCGGGCCGGGATTGCGGCGACCATCATCCACTACCGCCCGCGCTCGGCGATCCGCGAGGTTGGCAAGGTGATGGGCCTCAGCGAGGACGTGTGCGGCGCGCTCGCCTCGACCATCTGGGGCAGCATGGAGGCGCAGCTGGAGGAGGAGCGCGCGAACGACGCCGGCCTCGACCTCTCCGACCCGCACTTCAAGCGCACCATCAAGTTGGCCGAGCAGCTGATCGGCATGCCGCGCCACCTGTCGCAGCATGTCGGCGGCTTCATCCTGACCGAGCGGCCGCTGACCGAGACGGTGCCGATCGGCAATGGCGCGATGGAGGATCGCACCTTCATCGAGTGGGACAAGGACGACATCGAGGAGCTGGGCATCCTTAAGATCGACGTGCTGGCGCTGGGGATGCTGACCTGCATCCGCAAATGCTTCGACCTCATCGAACAACACCATGGCGAAAGGTTCGAGCTGGCGACCGTCCCGCAGGAGGTGCCGGAGGTCTATGACATGCTGTGTCGTGGGGACTCGCTCGGCGTGTTCCAGGTGGAAAGCCGGGCGCAGATGAACATGCTGCCGAGGCTGAAGCCCCGCCGCTTCTACGACCTGGTGATCGAGGTGGCGATCGTTCGGCCGGGGCCGATCCAGGGCGACATGGTGCATCCGTACCTTAAGCGGCGGTCGGGGCAGGAGCCGGTGACCTTCCCCTGCCCCGACCCGGAGCATGGGCCGCCGGACGAGCTGGAGCGGATCCTCGGGCGGACGCTCGGCGTGCCGATCTTCCAGGAGCAGGCGATGAAGATCGCGCTGGATGCAGCGAAGTTCAGCTCCGAGGAGGCGAACCAGCTGCGCAAGGCGATGGCGACCTTCCGGTCCAAGGGAAAGATCGAGACGCTGGAGCAGAAGATGGTCGGGCGGATGATCGACCGCGGCTACGACCGCGACTTCGCGCAGCGCTGCTTCGACCAGATCAAGGGGTTCGGCGAGTACGGTTTCCCAGAGAGCCATGCGGCGAGCTTCGCTCACCTGGTTTATGTGTCGAGCTGGCTGCGGTGGAAGTATCCCGCGGCGTTTGCGTGCGGGCTGCTCAACTCCCAACCGATGGGCTTCTACGCGCCGGCGCAGATCGTCCGCGACGTGCGCGAGCATGGCGTCGAGGTGCGCGAGGTCGACGTCAACGACAGCGATTGGGACTGCACTTTGGAACCAGCCTCCGTTCGCCCTGAGCGGAGCGCGCAGCGCGCAGTCGAAGGGCGTTTGGCACGCCGGGTGGAGCAGCGCCCTTCGACTTCGCTCAGGACGAACGAAGTTCAGCAACCGGCATTGAGGTTGGGCCTGCGGCAGATCGACGGGCTGCAGCGGGAGGCTGCGGATCGGTTGGTGGCGGGGCGGCCGTATCGGTCCGTGGAGGACCTGCGTTCGCGTGGCGGCGTGCCGGTGCATGCGATCCAGCGGCTCGCCTCGGCCGATGCGTTCCGGTCAATGGGGCTCGACCGGCGGGAGGCGCTGTGGGACTCGCGGGCATTGAGGCAGGCACCGGACCTGCCCTTGTTCGCTTATGCGGAGGCTCGCGACGAGGGTGCAGAGAGCACGCCGGCGCAGCTTCCGGCCATGCCGCTCGCCGAGCATGTGGTGAACGACTACCAGACCACGCGCCTGAGCCTGAAGGCACATCCCATGCAGTTCCTGCGCGAGCGTTATGC
>DASVXN010000081.1:0-1962 GCA_036392635.1 Sphingomicrobium sp.
GCGCTCCGTCCGAATTGTCCAATGCAACACCCACCCCGCGCAACATGCGGCAAACTCCCGAGCCGAGTCCCGGCTCGGTCAATAAATTATCCGGCCAGCTTTAGCCAGTTTTCCGCTGATTTCACGCCGTTTTGGTATTAACCATCGTTAGTAGCCCGTAGTGCTCAATCCGTTACGGACCAAACCCCTGCCGCGGGCGGATCAGTGTCCCAGCACCATGTCGCCGACGAAGGGATTCGTCCGCCGCTCATAACCGAAGGTCGACATGGGTCCGTGCCCCGGAACGAAGGCGGTGTCGTCGCCCATCGGCCAGAGCCGCTCCGTAATTGAGCTGATCAGCTGCTGCTGGTCGCCATGCGGAAAATCCCAACGCCCGACGGAGCCGCGGAACAGCACGTCACCGACCAGTGCGAGGTTGGACTGAGGATGATGGAAGACGACGTGGCCAGGCGTGTGGCCGGGGCAGTGGCGAACGTCGAACGTCAGTTCGCCAACCGTCACTCGGTCGCCGTCGCTCAGCCATCGAGAAGGCTCGAACGACTGACCGAGAACGCCATATTTGGCGCCGTCTTCGGCCAGCCGGTCGATCCAGTAGCGGTCCGCCTCGTGCGGCCCCTCGATCGGGACAGCGAGTTCCTGCGCCAGAATGCCCGCGCTGCCGCAATGGTCGATATGGCCGTGCGTCAGCAGGATCTTCTCGATGGTGACGCCGGCCTGCTGAGCGGCCGCCCTGAGGCGCGGGAGATCTCCGCCGGGATCGACGAACGCGCCGCGCATCGTCGCAGTGCACCACAGCAAAGTGCAGTTCTGCTGAAGCGGCGTCACCGGAATGATCGCTGCCTTCAGAGGCTGGTCGGTCACTTCCACGGATCCGTCGCGGACCAGGGCTGCAGCCTTGCCATGCTTGGCGGCTCGTTCTTCATCGAGGCAGCGATGGCTTCCGCCTGCCGCATCGCCCGGAGGACGTTTCGACCGGCGAGCTTGGCGAGGTTCTCGTCCGACCAGCCGCGGCGGATCAGTTCAGCGAACAATAGGGGATAGCCACTGACACTGTTCATGCCGGCAGGCGCGTCGTCATAGCCGATCCCGTCGAGGTCGCCGCCGAGACCGACATGATCATGGCCGGCGACCTTCGCCACATGCTCGACATGGTCGGCGATCAGGCCGACGTCGGCGCGCGGGGCAGGGTGGGCTGCCACCCACGATTTCAGACCGGCTTCACGCTGATCGGGCTGGCCGCTGTAGAGCGACTTCAACCGAGCGTCCTCGGCAGATTTAGCAGCCGACCACTGAATATAGTCCGGCGACAGGTGCCCGAGATAGAAGTTGACCATCACGACGCCGCCGTTTGCGGGGAGCAGCTTAAGCACGTCGTCAGGCACGTTGCGCGGATGATCGGCGAGGGCGCGCGCGTCGCTATGGGTGAAAACCACCGGCGCTCTTGTGACCTTGAGCGCGTCGCGCATCGCCTCCGCCGACACGTGGCTCAGGTCCACGAGCATCCCGAGCCGGTTCATCTCGTGGACGACGCTGCGACCGAAGTTGCTCAGGCCATGAAACTTGGGATCGTCGGTGGCGCTGTCGCCAAGGTCGCTATTCTTGAAGTGCGTCAGCGTCAGATAGCGCGCGCCGAGGTCGTAATATTGGCGGAGCGCGGCGAGGCTGCCGCCGATCTGGTGCCCGCCCTCGACGCCGATCAGCGAAGCCACGCGGCCGCTCTTGTGAATGCGCACGATCTCGTCGGCGCTGCCGGCCAGTGCGAGGTCGCCGGGATAGGCTTTGACCATCCGCTTGACCGTGTCGATCTCCTCGAGCGTGGCGCGGATTGCGGCGTCGCCCGTGATCTCGGCTGGGATGTAGACCGACCAGAACTGCGCGCCGACACGACCCTGATGGAGCCGGGCCATGTCCGTCATCAGCGGCTTGAGCCACTTGTCGGTGCCGCTGGCGAGGCCTTCGACC
>DASVXN010000082.1:0-2387 GCA_036392635.1 Sphingomicrobium sp.
CTCGTCGAGGATTTCGATTGCCGCTTGCAGGCGGGCGGCCGGCGTCATCGGCTAGCGCGTCGGATAGTTGGGCGCCTCGCGCGTGATGGTCACGTCGTGCACGTGGCTTTCGGACAGACCCGCGTTGGTGATCCGGACAAAGCGCGCGCGCTCCTGCAGTTCGGCGATGCTCGTCGAGCCGGTGTAACCCATTGCCGCCTTTACGCCGCCGACCAGTTGATGGATGATTTCCCGCACCGGACCCTTGTACGGCACCTGACCCTCGATGCCCTCGGGAACGAGCTTGAGATGATCCTTGATGTCCTGCTGGAAATAGCGGTCGGCTGACCCCCGCGCCATCGCGCCCACTGAGCCCATGCCGCGGTAAGCCTTGTAGCTCCGGCCCTGGTACAGGAAGGTCTCCCCCGGAGCTTCCTCCGTGCCCGCCAAGAGCGAGCCGACCATCACCGTCGAGGCGCCCGCGGCAAGCGCCTTGGCCATGTCGCCGCTGGTGCGGATCCCGCCGTCCGCAATGACGGGAACGCCACTGGCGGCCCGAGCGGCATCCATGATCGCCGTCAGCTGCGGAACGCCGACGCCCGCGACGATGCGGGTGGTGCAGATAGAGCCAGGGCCGATGCCGACCTTGATCGCGTCCGCGCCGGCATCGACCAGCGATCTCGTGGCGTCATAGGTGGCGACATTGCCGGCCACGACCTGGACCGAGTTGGACAGGTCCTTCACGCGCGCTACCGCCTTGGCAACGTCCCGGTTGTGGCCGTGGGCGGTGTCGATCACGACGCAATCGCAGCCTGCCTCGATCAAGGCCTCCGACCTTGCGAAACCCGCATCGCCGACCGTGGTAGCCGCGGCCACGCGAAGTCGTCCTTCCGCATCCTTGGTAGCGAACGGCGAGGCGACCGACTTTTCGATGTCCTTCACCGTAATCAGCCCGACGCAATGATCGTCCCGATCCACGACGAGCAGCTTCTCGATTCGGCGTTGATGGAGGATACGCCGCGCCTCGGCCTCGCTGGTGCCGATCGGCACCGTGGCCAGATTTTCCCTCGTCATCAGCTCACTGACGGGCTGCCGGGGGTTTTCCGCAAAGCGGACATCGCGATTGGTCAGGATGCCGCACAGCTTGCCCGACTTCTCGACGATCGGGATGCCGCTGATGCGATGGGTTTTCATCAGCTCCAGCGCCTCCGCGAGGGTCTGTTCCGGCGTCATCGTGATCGGATTGACCACCATGCCGCTCTCGAACCGCTTGACCTGGCGAACGGCGGCAGCCTGCTCTTCCACTGTCAGGTTGCGGTGGAGCACGCCGATGCCGCCAAGCTGCGCCATGGCGATTGCCATGTCGGCTTCCGTGACAGTGTCCATTGCCGACGACAGGATCGGGATGTGCAGCGGGATCTCGCGCGTGAGCTGCGTGCGAGGATCTGCCTGGCTGGGAAGAACGGAGGATTCGAGGGGCTGAAGGAGGACGTCGTCGAACGTCAGTCCGAGCGGGATTTCAGTAACTTCGGAGAGTTGGGCCATATCGGCCCATGGCAGGCGATTGCCGATTCGCCAAGCCTCCGGCTCAGCGCCCCGCGCGCTCCAGCACGCGCTGGGCGCTTTCGACGTGCATGCGTTCGATCATCTCGTTGCCGAACCGCTCGGCCCCGCCCTTGAAGGCGTCCACAAGCGCTCTCGCTCGCTCGACCTCGGCAGAAGTCGGCGCAAAGGCTCGATGACACGCTGCGATCTGATTGGGATGGATCAGGCTCTTGCCGTCGAACCCCAGCCGGCGCCCCTCCTCGGCTTCCCTGGTGAAGCCCTCCGCATCCTCGAGATCGTTGTACACTCCGTCGAACACCGCGACGTCAGCAGCACGCGCCGCGAGGACGATCATCTGCAACGAGGCCGAGATCGGCTCCCGGGATGCGCCGAGTGGAAGGCGCAAGTCAGCCCGGAGGTCGTTGGTCCCGGCGATCAAACCGGCACATGCGCCCGCAATCTCGGCGGCTGCCAACACGCCCGCTGCGGTCTCGATCATCGCCAGGACCGGCTTGTCCACCGTCCGCGCGAGGTCTGACACCAGGTGGGCCGACATGGCGCGCGGCACGACGACGAAACTCGCCGCGGAGCGCGCGACCGCGTCCACATCTAACGAATGCCATTCCGTCCCGACGCCGTTGACGCGGATGGCAACCGGCATCGTCCAATAATCTGCCACCGCCTCAACGGCGGCTTTGCGCGCGCTCGCCTTGTCGGCCGGCCTCACGGCATCTTCGAGATCGAGAACCACCAGGTCAGATCCGGCCTCCCGCGCCTTCGCGATCGCTCGCGGGTTCTACGCCGGCATGAAGAGCACCGACCGCACGGCGAACAGGTCGAGTGCCTTGTCGTTTTTCGCTTCC
>DASVXN010000083.1:0-7025 GCA_036392635.1 Sphingomicrobium sp.
ACTCAAGCGAAAGGAACGCGAGCTGCACGAGATGCGGCGGTCGCTGGAGCACCTGGCAGCAAGCTGCCACGGTGACGACCGGCCCGACTGCCCGATCCTCGGTGGGCTGGGAGGCGATCCAGCCCCCTTGTCGAAGCGTAGACCTGCGAAGTGAAAGGAGCGGGAACATGGCTACCACGACCTACTCGATCCACAGGATCGGCGTGCTGCGTGCCGCACTGACGGGCGCGATCACGGCATCCGCGCTCGTCTACGATCTTTTGGCGCCCCTCGAACGCAGATGACGTTTGTGACCTCGGGTAAACGGACGTAGGGAGCTCCCATGAGCTTTGTCGGAAGGCTGCTGCTGCTCTTCAGCGTGTTGCTCATGCCGCTCGGCATGGGCGCGGCGGCCGCGTCGGTTCCTGCGCCCGGTCACCATGGCATGATGGCAGCTGCGGCCGTGGAGCATTGTCCCGACCAGTCGAACAAGCCCTCGGACCGCGACGGCGTGGCAGCCTGCACGATGGCCTGCGCTTCCGCGCTGCCTGCGCAGGACCTCGCTCGGGACAGCATGCCAGTGCTGGTCCATCAGCCCACGGCCACGATTGCCGAGCAGAGTCTGCACGGCGTGCAGCCCGAGATTGCTACTCCACCTCCGAAGATCGCCTGAGTTTCGAAGCACACTCATTTCGGAATTCAGGAGACGTATGATGATGACATTGTTGATTGCGGCGGCCACTGCCGCTGCCCAGCCGGCCGCCCCGGCCACCATGAACGCGGCCCAGCCGGCGCACGCTCAACATGCGCAGGGAGCGCCCGGCGCTCAGACTGCCCACGCTCAGCATGAGCATGGTGCGACCGGCGAGAAGAAGGGCATGGATTGCTGCAAGGACTGCTGCAAGGACATGGCCAAGAAGCATGAGGGGCACGACGCCCGCTAGCTGAAGCACCAGGAGGAGAGGCGCCGAGGCAAGACGGCGCCTCCCTGTGGAGATTATCCGTGAAGTTCAGTTTGTTTGTTGCGGTCAGCGCGTTCGCGCTGGCCTCCGTCGCTGCGCCCGTCGAGGCCCAGCATATGCACATGCCGGCGATGAGCATGCCGGCGCCTGCAAAAAAGGCGCCCGCCAAGAAAGCTCCGGCCAAGAAAGCTTCGGCCATTAAAGCTTCGGCTAAGAAGAAGCCCGCAGCGAAGAAGGCTTCTGCGCCGAAGAAGAGAGTCTCGGCCAAGCCGGCGCCGAAGAGTGCGCATCATCCAAATGCTCACGACACGAGCATGCCGATGGACCACGGCTCGATGCACATGCCGCAGCCTCAAGCGCAGGCCGGCACGACGATGCCGATGGATCACTCCCAGATGCAGCACGGCACCATGCAGATGCCGGTGCCGGGCCAGCCGCAATCGGCGACCGAAGGCTCGACAGCGGTGCCCATGGATCATTCCAAAATGGACCATGGCGCGATGGGCCAGATGAGCATGCCCGCGGGCGACCATGCGGGCCATGACATGACGGGCGGCTTCGGTCCTTACCCGATGCAGCGCGAGAGTTCGGGAACGGCATGGCAGCCGGACACGAGCGAGCATCAGGGCTTGATGACGAAGTCGGGCGACTGGACGCTCATGGGTCATGGCGTGCTCAACCTCGTCTACGATCATCAGTCGGGTCCAAGGGGCGACGACAAGGCGTTCGCATCCGGAATGCTGATGGGGATGGCGCGCCGCCCGCTTGGCAACGGAACCCTGCAGTTCAAGGCGATGGTCAGCCCCGATCCGCTGATGGGCAAGAGCGGCTACCCGCTCCTGCTTGCCAGTGGCGAGACGGCGAACGGCAGCGACCGATTGATCGACCGCCAGCATCCGCACGACTTCTTCATGGAACTATCGGCATCGGTGTCGCAGAACATCGGACCGAAGAGCAGCGTCTTCGTTTACGGGGGACTTCCCGCCGAGCCTGCGTTCGGGCCCCCGGCATTCATGCATCGCGAAGCGATCATGGACTCGCCGGAAGCGCCGATCAGCCACCATTGGCTCGATTCCACCCACATCAGCTTCGGCGTTCTGACCGGCGGCATCGTGCTCGACCGCGTGAAGCTCGAAGTCAGCCGCTTCAACGGCCGCGAGCCTGACCAGCACCGCTGGAACATCGAGACCGGCCCGCTCGACTCGACCGCGATCCGGCTATCGTGGAATCCCACGCGCACCCTGTCGCTGCAGGGGAGCTGGGGCAATTTCGTGGATCCCGAACAGCTCGAGCCCGGCGTCGACCAGAAGCGTTGGTCGGCAAGCGCGCTGTGGGCGAACGAGATCGCGCCCGGCTGGAAGCTGGCCGGAACGCTGGCCTGGGGCCGGAAGACGGCGCACGGGCACAGCGACGATGCCATCGCCGCGGAAGCCTCGCTGAAGCATGATCAATGGACCGTGTTCGGCCGCGCGGAAATGACGGAGAACCGCGAATTGACGGACGAGGAGCATGGTCCGGCCTACCGGGTCGGCAAGGCGTCGCTCGGGCTGCTCCGCGACTTCAAGGTCGCAGACCACTTCTCCGTCGGCGCGGGTGGCCTCGTCTCGCTCAACTTCGTTCCCGATGGATTGGCCCCGGCCTACGGTGGTCACCATCCGATCGGCGCGATGGGATTCGTTCGGCTGAAGTTGAACTAAAGGGGGATAGCGAATGCGATTGGTTCTGGTCGGTTCGGTCACGGCGGTGCTCATGGGAGCACCGCCGGCTCACGCTAACGAGCAAGCGTCGCCAGCACGACATGGTCATGCCGCGAGTGTGCCGGCGGATGGAGCCTCGGCGATTGTCGATGCCTTCCATGCCGCACTTCGCCGCGGGGACGTTAAGGCCGCAGCGGCATTGCTGGCCGATGACGCATTGATCTTCGAAAGCGGTGAGGTCGAGCGATCGAAGGCGGAATATGCCGCGCATCACCTGCCGGCCGATGCCGAGTTCTCCCGATCGGTGCCGTCGGTCGTAGCGGCGCGAAAGGCCCGCTCCAGCGGCAACATGGCGTGGGTCGCGAGTGAAGGGCGGACGACCGGCACCTACAAGGGCAAGGCGCTCGACCTCCTGACCACCGAAACCATGGTGCTTCGGAAGATCGGTCGCAGCTGGAAGATCGTGCACGTCCATTGGTCGTCGGCCAAGCAATAGGCCGGCTGCACTTTCATCTATGCGGGCGCCGCGTTTTCCTTTTAGAGCCGCCGCGATGCGAAAGCGGCTTTTGCTCTCTCTGCTCGTCGTGAGCGGCTGCTCGGCGCCGGGTGGCCCCTACCCGTCGTTGCAGCCACGCGCGGCTGAGGCAATCGACCCGCGCGTGCCAGTTGTTCGTCCGGTCAACGACCGTCCGGTGACCGGCGCGCTGGCCGCGCGTTTGGCGGCGTTGATCGATCAGGCGCGAAGCGGCGATGCGGCGTTCAACAGCGCCGTGGCGGCAGCCGAACGCCTCGCGAACGGCGCGGCGGCGCCGAGGAGCGAGAGCTGGATCGCTGCGCAGGAGGCCCTGAGCGCTGCCATTGCCGCGCGGCGGCCAGTGGCAACGGCGCTCAGCGATATCGACGAGCTCGGCGCGACAAGGCTGCAGGCGCAGGCGGGACTGGCGCCCAATGATCTCGCGGCCATCAACCGCGCCGCCGGCGAGGTCGGTTCGATCGACCGACGCCAGGCCGAGCGCATCGCAGCACTCCAGCGCCGTCTCGGGCTTTAGCTCAGCGCTGCCGCCCGCGCGGCGGGCCACTCATCCGCGTTGATCTGGAACACGACCGTCGGATTCATGTCGGGCCCGAAGCGCGTGTCGACATAGTCGAGGTCCTCGCGCCGCGTCATGCCGAGGCGCTTCATCAGCCCCTGGCTGGGCTCGTTGGCGGGGATCGTCGTCGCGATCACGTCCGGCGCGTCCAGGGGACCGAAGGCGAGGTCCAGGCTCGCGATCGCCGCCTCCTTGGCAATCCCCTGTCCCCAACTTTCCGGCCGTAGCCGCCAGCCGATCTCGTGCCTGCCGGTGAGGTCACCCGCGCCCGGCGCATTCACGCGCTTGATGCCGCAGAAGCCGAGGATTTCGCGCCCCGCGCCGTCTTCGACGATCCAGAAGGTGTGACCGTAGTTTCGCTGGAAGCCGACGACGCGCTCGAAGGCGGCGTGCCACTCTTCGGAGGTCTGCAGTCCGCCGAGGTGGCGCATCACCTCGGGCCGGTTCATCACGGCGTAGAACCGCTCCTCGTCCTCCGGGTCCCACTCGCGGAGCAGCAGGCGCTCCGTCCGCGCGACGATCTTAGCCATGGGCGATCAAGCGGGCGGCGTCGACCGCGTGATAGGTGAGGATTCCGCTCGCGCCAGCGCGCTTGAACGCGAGCAGGGTCTCAAGGATCAGCGCGTCACGATCCCCCGCCCCGGCGGCCGCGGCATGCTCGATCATCGCATACTCGCCGCTCACCTGATAAACGAAGGTCGGCACGCCGAACGCGTCCTTCACTCGTGCGACGACGTCGAGGTACGGCAGGCCCGGCTTGACCATGACGAAGTCCGCGCCCTCGGCGAGGTCCAGCTCAACCTCGCGGATCGCCTCCTCGATGTTGGCCGGGTCCATCTGGTAGCCGCGTTTGTCGCCCTTCAGCCGCCCGCGCGAGCCGACCGCGTCACGGAAGGGTCCGTAGAAGGCGGACGCATATTTCGCGGCATAGGCCATGATGGCGACGTTCTGGTGACCCTCCCGCTCCAGCGCCTCCCGGATTGCAGCGACGCGGCCGTCCATCATGTCGGAGGGCGCAACGATGTCGGCACCGGCTGCGGCCTGGACCAGCGCCTGCTCCACGAGAATGCCGACCGTTTCGTCGTTGATGACGTTGCCCGCTATGTCGACGATGCCGTCATGGCCGTGCGCCGTGTAGGGATCGAGCGCCACGTCGGTAAGGACGCCGATTTCCGGCGCTGCGTCCTTGATGGCCTTGATTGCCCGGCAGATCAGATTGTCGCTGTTGAGCGCTTCCTCGGCCCGCTCGCTGCGCAGTTCCTCCGGCGTGTTCGGAAAGAGCGCGACGCAGGGGATGCCGAGCGCCGTCGCTTCCTTGGCCTTGGCGCCGATGCGGTCGATGCTCCAGCGGCTGACGCCGGGGAGCGCCGCGATCGGCTGCTCGCAGTCGCGGCCGTCGCAAACGAACAAGGGCCAGATGAAGTCGCTCGGGTGGAGGCGGTTCTCGGCGAGCATGGAGCGCATCCATGGGCTCGAGCGGCCGCGGCGCATGCGGAGGTAGGGGAATGATGCCGACATGGGTGCGCCTGTAGCCGCTTCCGCCGCTGGTCGGGAACCCAAATCGGCTGTTCCCCGCTTAGCGCTGCATGGGGAACGAGTTACCGAAGCAGGCGGTGCTGATCGTCAACACCGCCAGCCGCAGCGGTGCGGATGCATTCGACACAGCGCGAGAGAAGCTGGGCTCCGCGGGCATCGAGCTTGTGGACGCGCGCCCTGTCGATGAGCCCGAGAGACTGAGCGATGAAGTGCAGGCCGCGCTGGCCAAGGCGCCAATGGTCATCGTCGGAGGCGGCGACGGCACCTTGTCCAAGGCCGTCGACCATTTCCTCGGTAGCGACACCATCTTCGCGCTGCTCCCGCTGGGGACGGCTAACAGCTTCGCCCGCACGCTCGGCATCCCGTTAGACCTGGACGGCGCCGTCGACGTGATCGCCCGCGGGACGGCGCGCCGCATCGACCTCGCCAGCATCAATGGCGACTACTTCCTCAACAATGCCGCGCTCGGCCTTGCGCCGATGGTGGCGGAGAGCGTGCCGCGCGGCTTGAAACGTAGCCTCGGGCGGCTCGGCTACCTCATCTGGGCAGGTTGGTCGGCGGCGAACTTCGATGCGTTCCGGCTCAGCGTCGACGACGGTGAGAGGGTGCACCGGTTGTGGGCGACCGAGACGAGGATCGCCAACGGCCGGTTCCACGGCGGCGTCGAGCTGATCGAGAATGCCGACCTCGAGAGCGGCGACATCGTCGTACAGGCGGTGGCGGGGAGGAGCATCGCCCGGCTTGGCTGGAGCTATATCGCGAGCGCACTCAAGCACCGGTCTCGGCATGACACGGTTCGGGAGTTCCGCGGGCAGCGGTTGACCATCTCCACGAGCCCGAGAATGCGGGTGTCGATCGACGGCGAGATTGGCCCGGAAACGCCGTTCGTGGCGGAAGCCGTACCAGGCGCTTTGGTGGTGGCTGCGCCGGCTAGCCGGCCGGATTGAGCGCACCGCCCGGTTCGCGCGTCGCTTCGGCGCCCTCGATGCACTCGTCCTCGCAGGGGACCTCCTCGGCGGTCATGTGCGCCTTCTTCCATCCGCCCATGAGATAATAGCCGACCGCGAGCGCGAGGTTGATGACGGAGGTGACCGGGAAGCTCGTCCAAAGCGCGTCGGCACCGAGCCAACCGTGGGTCGCCAGGATGTAGCCGAAGCGCACCGGAACCAGGCCGACCGCGAGGATGATCAGCGGCGCCCATACCGCTCCGTTCGCCCGGACAGTTGCGAACAGCACCATCATCACGCCGAACAGCAGGAAGTTCCAGGTTGCGACGACGTGGATGTGCCGGGCGATCGGCAGCGCCGGGCTGTTGCTGCCCATGAACAGCGCGAGCACGACCCGGTCAGCCAGCGTGAGCATGACGATCAGCGCGCCGGTGATCAGCAGCGACTGGATGATGCCGGTGCGCGTGATCAGCCCGACGCGGTCCCAGCGGGCGGCGCCGATGTTCTGCGCGGCCATCGCGCTGACTGCGGCGCCGAGCGCCATCGCCGGCATCTGCACATAGGTCCACAGCTGCATGGCGACGCCGAAGGCTGCGGTGGTGTCGACGCCCTCTCGGTTGACCATGCCGACTAGCGCGAGCGCCGATAGCGAGATGACGATCATCTGGATGCCCATCGGCAGGCCCTTGGCAACGATCGTCCTCATGATGAGGCCACTCGTCACCAGGTAGCGAAGCTCGCGGCCGCGCAAGCGCAGCGGCAAATCGCGGAGGTAGATGTAAGCGAGCAAGCCGACGAACGCGATGCAGTTGG
>DASVXN010000084.1:0-2354 GCA_036392635.1 Sphingomicrobium sp.
GCCAAGAAGCCTGCGCCGCGCCATGCGCCCAAGAAGGAGCCGGCCAAGAAGGCGGCGGGCGGACGGAAGCGGTAAGCCATGGCGCGCAAGGTCCCGCTCGATATCGAGACCTACAACAAGAAGCGCGACTTCTCGAAGACGAAGGAGCCGCCCGGGCGCAAGCTGAAGGGCAAGGGCGACAGCTTCGTCGTCCAGAAGCATGACGCTTCACGGCTGCACTGGGACTTCCGCCTTGAGCTCGACGGCGTGCTGAAGAGCTGGGCGGTGCCGAAGGGGCCGAGCCTCGATCCCGGCAACAATCGCCTCGCGATGCGGACCGAGGACCACCCGCTCGACTATGGTGAGTTCGAAGGCACCATTCCTTCGGGCGAATATGGCGGCGGCACGGTGATGCTTTGGGACCAGGGACGCTGGATCCCGGCGCCGGGCAAGGACCCGAGCAAGACGATCGAGGAAGGGCACCTGCACTTCACCCTCGAAGGCGACCGGATGAAGGGGGACTGGGTGATGTTCCGCCTGAAGCCGAAGCCGGGCGAGAAGGCGGAACCGTGGATGCTGAAGAAGGTCACCGACGAATATGCGGATCCGGAGGAAGGCGATGCGCTCGTCGACAATTGCGTGACCAGCGTGACGACGGGACGAACCATGGCCGAAATTGCTGCTGGAGAGGACGTCTGGCGCTCCAACCGGGGAGGCCAGAAGGGCGGCCGCGGCAAGAAGAGCGCAGGCAAGGCACCGCCGTCGTTCGAGGCGCCGCAGCTGGCGACGCTCGTCGACGAGGTGCCGACCGGCAACGGCTGGCTCCACGAGTACAAGTATGACGGCTACCGCTTGCTTCTATCGGTCGGCGATGGGCTCGCCACTGCGTGGACCCGCAACGGCAAGGACTGGAGCGACAAGTTCAAGGCGCTGGTGAAGGCTGCGGCGAAGCTTCACGCCGGCTGCCTGATCGACGGCGAAGCCGTCGCGATCGACGACAAGGGCAAGCCCAGCTTCCAGCTGCTCCAGGCGACGCTGAAGGACCAGAAGGGTGCCAACCTCGTCTTCTATGCCTTCGACCTGCTGATCGACCGCGGCGAGGACATTCGGAAACTCCCGCAGATCGAGCGGAAGGAGCGGCTGGCAGCGCTGCTCAAGGGCGTGTCGCCGCCGATCCTCTACGGCGACCATGTCGTCGGCCGGGGCGAAGCGCTGTTCCAGGAGGTCTGCAAGACAGGCGGCGAGGGGATCGTCTCCAAGAAGGCCGATGCTCCCTATCGCGGCACCCGCTCGCGCTGCTGGCTGAAGGTCAAATGCATCCAGCGGCAGGAGCTGGTGATCGTCGGCTGGTCGGAGAGCGACAAGCGCCTCGGCTTCCGCTCGCTGCTCCTTGCGGCGAACGACAAGGGCAAGCTCACCTATGTCGGCAAGGTCGGCACCGGCTTCAGCGGCAAGCTCATCGAGGAGCTGATGGAGCGGATGAAGCCGCTCGAAACGGACAAGGCTCCGGTCGAAGTGCCGCGGCCAGACCGCCGCGGCGCCCACTTCATCAAGCCCGAACTGGTCGCCGAGATCGCCTTCACCGAGTTCACCAACGAAGGCATCCTCCGCCACCCGAGCTTCATCGCGCTGCGGGAGGACAAGCCGGCGTCCCAGATCGTTCGCGAAGTGCCGAAGCACCTCACCAAGAAGGAGAAGACGGCACCGAAGGCGAGCGTCGAGAGCATCGGGATCCGGCTCACCAACCCTGACCGCGTCATCTTCCCCGAGGACGGGCTCACCAAGGGCGACCTCGCCAATTATTATGCCGCGGTCGATCCGCTGATGATGATCGATGCGGCGAAGCGGCCGATGACCCTGATCCGCTGCCCGCAGGGACGGGGCAAGAAATGCTTCTTCCAAAAGCATGACAGCGGCTCGTTCGGGCCGGAGGTCAAGCATGTGCCGATCAAGGAGAAGAACGGCTCGACCGAGGACTATCTCTACTTCGATGACATCAAGGGGCTGATGGCCATGGTGCAGATGGGTACGGTCGAATTCCATGGCTGGGGCAGCAAGGTCGAGAAGGTCGAATATCCCGACCGCCTCGTGTTCGACCTCGATCCCGACGTTGGTCTCGACTTCGGCAAGGTGAAGGAAGCGGCCCTGCGGCTGCGCGCGCTGCTGCAGGACCTCGGCCTCAAGACCTTCCCGCTGCTGTCCGGCGACAAGGGGCTGCACGTCGTCGCGCCGCTCGATCAATCGAAGGATTGGCCGACGGTCTCCTCCTTCGCCGAGCGATTCAGCCGCGCCATCGCGGAGGCCGAGCCCGAGATGTTCACCGCAAACATCCGCAAGGTGCAGCGTAAGGACCGCATCTTCCTCGACTGGCTTCG
>DASVXN010000085.1:0-4792 GCA_036392635.1 Sphingomicrobium sp.
CAAGGACTTCCGCATCTATCTGGCGCGGATTCCCGAGTTCAACGCGATGATGTTCCCGACAGGCTTCGCGGTTGTCTTCTCCGGGCTGCTCCTGCGGATGCGCAGCGAGGCGCAGCTGGCCGGCGTCATTGCGCACGAGGCCGGGCATTTCCTCCGCCGCCATATGATCCGCTCGTGGCGCGACCAGCGGCGCAAGAGCGACATCTTCTCAATCGCCGCGTTGGCAGCGGGCGTAGGTGGCGCCGGGGCAGGGGTGTGGCTCGGCGACTATGTCCAGCTTGCGCAGCTCGGCACCATCCTCAGCCTGTTCAGCTACAGCCGCGAGATGGAGGCCGAGGCCGATGCAATGGGCATCAAGAACATGGCCGCGGCGGGTTACGATCCCATCGAGATGTCCAATATCTGGCAGCAGCTGATCGGTGAGCAGGATGCGAGTGCCCGCTACCGCCGCAAGCGGCGCCACAAGGGCGGCATCTTCGATACGCACCCCTCGTCAGACGCACGCATGGCTGACCTCAGGGCCGATGCAGCCGAGCTTCGGGTGCCGGGACGCACCTATGACAACAAGCGCGAGCGCTATCTCGCCACCATAGGCCCGATCCGTCCCATGCTCCTCGACGACCAGGTCAAGCTCAACGATCCCGGCGCGAGCCAGTATCTGATCGACACGCTCGCGCTGGACGGCTGGAACGGGCTGCTTCGGTATCATGAGGGCGAGGTCTGGCGGCTGCGGAACCGGCCGGGCGACGACATCCGTGCTGAGCAAAGCTACGCCGCCGCAATCGCCTATCCGGATGCGCCGGCAGATGCCTGGCGCTGGCATGGAGTATCGCTGATGAAGCAAGGCCGAGCGGGGGAGGCGAAGGCCGCCTTTTCCCGGTACCTCAGGATGAAGCCCGACGCTCCCGACGCGGCGTGGGTGCGGCAGATGATCGGCTGATGCGCGTGAAGCTCTCCCTCGGCGCGTTGTCCGCGCTCTCGCTGATGCTCCCGGCCTGTACATCGCTCGGCGGAGGATATGGCTACGGCAGCGAATATTCGCTCGTGCGCACACAGCGCGTGCGCGTCGGCAACGGCAGCCTCTCGGTCCAGCCACCTCGCGCCTGGAACCGGCATCGACCAATCCTGTTCGAGGATGTCCGCCAGGTGGAGGACTGGACCCTGAACGGCCCGCTGCTCGACGGCATGAGTTTCGTCACCGGCCTCGGCAACGGCAAGAGCCTCATCCGCCAGCGCCGCAGCGCGAGCGAGCAGGTGCCCCTGTTTCGCTCGAACATGACGCCGCCGGAGATCGCGGCGATGATCGAGAGCTTGTACCGGGTACGCGGTGGAGCCGTCGATTTCCGGACTGTGTCGCTGCAGCCGCGGCCATTTCTCGGCACCGGCGGGTTCCAGCTAGATTACGAGCATCTCGACGGCGACGAGCTATGGCGCCGAGGTCGTGTCGTCGGCACGGTCGTTGGCGGCAGGCTCTACATGGTGCTGCTCGATGCGGCCAAGTCGCACTATTACGACGCGGCACTCCCCGACTTCGAAGCGACGGTCGCCTCAGCCCGCCTCAGCTAACCGACTTTCGTTCGTCCTGAGCGTAATCGAAAGGCGAAGGGGGGGGGCGCTGACGCCCCTCGACTACGACGCTGCGCGTCTCCGCTCAGGACGAGCGAAGATCAGCCGACCGGCGAGATCGGTGTCGGTGACGGCGTCGTGCCGGGCGACGGGGGCGACGGAACGTCGATGTTCGGCGTCCCGCCCGGCTCCTCGGGAGGAGCGTGGGAAGGCTGCCCTGGCTGGCTTGGCTCGGGAGTTCCCGGAGACGGCGAGGGTTCTTCGGGAAATGGCGGAAGTTGCTGCATGGTCTGTGCTCCTTTGGAAGGGTGAACGCGGAGCCGGGAACCGGGTTGCTGCGCCGGATGCGGGTTGCCCAATGGCGCATGCCTGTTATAGGCCGCCGTCCTTTCAGGCGTCCGCGCGGGCGTGGCGAAATTGGTAGACGCGCTGGATTTAGGTTCCAGTGGGAAACCGTGGGGGTTCGAGTCCCTCCGCCCGCACCATGCTCACGCACAGGCAGTCCGAGGGACTGTCCGGCATGAGCATCGTGCGACCCCGCACAGGCCGCAGTGAATCAAGAATTTTCAGGGTAGGCACCAGTGACCATCAAGACTGTCGAGACCGAGAACCAGGGCCTGAAGCGCGGCTTCATGCTGACCATCCCCGCCGCGGACATCGAGGCGCGCGTCGAGCAGGAAGTGAAGCGCCTTGCCCCGCAGATCCGCATGCCCGGCTTCCGCCCCGGCAAGGTCCCGGCCAACCTCATCCGCAAGATGCACGGCGAGAGCCTGCGCGGTGATGCGCTCCAGGGCGCGGTGCAGGACGGCGTGCAGCAGCTGCTGACCGAACAGAACATCCGCCCGGCGCTTCAGCCGCAGGTCGAGCTGAACGAAGGCTACGAGCCCGGCAAGGACGCCGAAGTGCGCGTCAGCCTCGAAGCGCTTCCGGACGTCGGCGCTCCGAAGATCGACGACATCAAGCTGGACCGCCTGACAGTCGAAGCTGAAGACACTGCGGTCGACAGGCAGCTCGAGCAGCTCGCCAGCCAGAACAAGCGTTGGGAAGATGCCGCCGAGGGTCATGCGGCGGCGATGGGCGATCTGGTCGTGGTCGATTTCGCCGGCAAGGTCGACGGCAAGGCGTTCGACGGCGGGACGGGCGAAGGGATGTCGGTTGAGCTCGGATCTGGCAATCTGATCCCGGGCTTCGAGGATCAGCTCGTCGGCGCCAAGGTCGGCGAAGAGCGTGAGCTGAAGGTCAAGTTCCCGGACGACTATCCGGCCGAGAACCTCAAGGGCAAGGACGCGACCTTCGACGTCACGGTGAAGTCGGTCAAGACCGCCGGCGAGACCAAGGTCGACGAGGACTTCGCCAAGTCCCTCGGCCTCAACGACCTCGAGCAGCTTCGCGGCCTCATCAAGGGCCAGCTGGAGCAGGAGCTCAACGGCCTCACCCGCACCCACATGAAGCGCCAGCTTCTCGATCAGCTCGCCGAGCGCCACGACTTCGAGGTGCCGGAATCGATGGTCGAGGCCGAGTATCAGAACATCGTCCAGCAGCTTCGTCACGAAGCCAGCCATGAGGCCGATCCGGAGGCCGCCCTCGCAGAGATCGAGAACGACGCCGACGAGTATCGCAAGATCGCCGTCCGCCGCGTCCGCCTCGGCCTGCTGCTGTCGGAGATCGGCGCCGAGAATGGCGTCAACGTGACCGAGCAGGAAATGCAGCGTCTGATCATGCAGGCGGCCTCGCAGTACCAGGGCAAGGACCGCGAGACCTTCGTCCGCTACATCCAGCAGGAGCCGATGGCGGCCGCCCAGCTGCGCGCCCCGCTCTACGAGGACAAGGTCGTCGACTTCCTCTTCGCCCGCGCGAACATCACCGACCGCAAGGCGACCCGCGAGGAGCTCGAAGCCGACCTCGAGTCCGAGGAAGGTCACGTGCACGGTCCGGGCTGCGGACACGACCACAGCCACGATCACGGCGAGAAGCCGAAGTCTGCCAAGAAGGCCAAGGCTGCTAAGACCGCTGAGCCTGCTGCGGAGGCTCCGGCTGCCGAAACGCCGAAGAAGGCTAAGGCCGCGGCCAAGAAGGCGGACGTCGTTGAGACGGCCGACGAAGCTCCAAAGCCTGCCAAGCCGAAGAAGAGCGAGCCGGCCAACAAGGGCGCCGCGGCAGCAGCCGAAGGCGGCGAAGCCAAGCCGAAGGCAGCAAAGAAGGCCCCTGCCAAGAAGGCCTGACCCAAGGCGCGATCGAGCTTGCTTCGGCGGGACTCCCCGAGCCCGTGCGATGCGGCTCGACGGCTCCCCCTCGGCGCTCCTATAGCTGTGCGCCAACCGAGGGGGTTTGATTGAGGGACGTTCCGCCGCCGACGGTGGCTGTGCTGCTGCCGTGCTACAACGAAGAAGCCGCGATCGGCGCGACGGTCGCGGGCTTTCGCGCCGCGCTGCCGGACGCCACCATTTACGTTTACGACAACAACAGTCGTGACCGCACGCGCGAGATCGCGGCCGAGGCTGGCGCGGTCGTCCGGACCGAGCGCCTGCAAGGCAAGGGCCACGTCGTCATGCGAATGTTCGCTGACGTCGACGCGGACGTCTACGTCATGGCGGACGGAGACCTTACCTACGATCCAAAAGCCGCTCCTGCGATGGTCAACATGCTGCTCGCGGAAGAGCTCGACATGGTCGTCGGCACCCGGCGGCACGAGGAGAAGCAAGCGTATCGCGGCGGCCACGTCCTCGGGAACAGGATCTTCACGGGCCTTCTCGCCGGCCTGTTCGGGCGCAGCTTCAGTGACATCTTCTCCGGCTACCGCGTCTTCTCCCGCCGCTTCGTGAAGAGCTTTCCGGTGCTCTCGTCAGGCTTTGAGATCGAGACCGAGATGAGCGTGCATGCGCTGGAGCTGAAGATGCCCGTCGGCGAGGTTGAGACGGCTTATGGCGCGCGGCCGGAAGGCTCGCATTCCAAGCTTTCGACCTACGGCGATGGCTACCGAATTCTTCGGACGATCATGACGCTGTACCGGGTCGAGCGACCGAAGCTGTTCTACGGGATGATCGGAGCTTTCCTGGTCGCCGTGGCAATCGTGCTCGCGATCCCCCTGGTCGTGACCTACGTCCACACCGGCCTGGTGCCGCGGTTTCCGACCGCGATCCTGGTCACGGGAATCATCATCATCGCCGTGCTTTGCTTCTTCGCCGGCCTCATCCTGGACACCGTTACCAGAGGTCGCCGCGAGCTC
>DASVXN010000086.1:0-2029 GCA_036392635.1 Sphingomicrobium sp.
GAGATTGTCGATGGCGGAGAGCGCGATGACCCGGCTCGTCCGCTCGTCGTAGCGCGCTGTGAGCTGGACGCCGTTGGAGCCGCTGACCCACTTCGTCGCGGGCGGCTGGTCGGTGACGTGGACGAACGGCTCGGCGGCATAGGCTTCGCTTAGAACGGCGACCGGGTCGCAGGGGCCCGTCGCCTCGCCGTAGCAGGTCGCGAGGATGCCCCGGGTCATCGGAACGAGGTGCGGAGTGAAGAGCACGGTTCCGCCGGTGCCCATCTCCATCTCCGCAGTGTGGCGGTGGCTGAGCAGCCCATAGGCGGAGAAGCTTCCGTCGACGGTGCTGAAGCCGGTCGCTTCCTTGGCTTCGCGCCCTGCCCCGCTGACGCCCGAGGCGGCGTCGACGATGAGGCTCTCGCGCCTGACCACGCCGGCGTCGACCAGCGGCTTGAGCGCGAGGATCGCGGCCGTGGCGTAGCAGCCCGCTGCGGCAACAGCCTTGGCGCTCTTGATGGCGTCGCGATGCAGTTCGGGAATGCCATAGACGAACTCACCGAGCAGCGCGGGCGCTTCGTGAGCGTGACCGTACCAGCGCTCGTAAGTGGCGGCGTCATCCAGGCGGAAGTCGGCGCCGAGGTCGACGAAGGGGATGCCCTTGTCGAGGATCGTCGCTGCGAGCCGTTGGCTATGACCGTGCGGCAGCGCCGCGAAGACCAGGTCGATGCCGTCGAGCGAACCGTCGCCGAACTTTTCGAACGATACGCCCGGGTAAGCTGCCGCGAGGTGCGGGTGCGCGGCGGCGACTGGCTGGCCAGCCTTGCTCTCGCCGAACAGCCGCGTGCCCTGGAGTTCAGGGTGCGCAGCGATTAGCCGCAGCAGCTCGCCGCCGACATAGCCCGAAGCTCCAAGGATGGCCGTCCGAATCATGGAGCGGCCCCTATCCACGTGATTGCATATTTATGCAAGTGCATGCATATACATGCATATGACCGACCTCAAGGAAAGACGCCAGCAGGCGATCGCGGACCTGATCCGCTCCAACCTCCTGTCGAGTCAGGAAGAGCTGGCGGACCGGTTAGGTTCCCTCGGCTTTTCCGCAACCCAGGCGACCATCTCCCGCGACCTCGAGCAGATCGGCGCCGTGAAGGTCCGCCGCGACGGGCAGCTCAGCTATGCCCTGCCGAGTGCCGCGCGGTCCGGCGTCAGTCCGCGCCTCGCGGCCGTGTTCCGCGACTGGGTGCGGTCGATCGAGCCCGCTGCCAGCATGGTCGTCATCAAGACCCCGCCGGGCTCCGCGCATCTGGTGGGCGTCGTGCTCGACCAGTCGGAGCTTGCCGAAGTGGTCGGCACGATCTGCGGCGATGACACGATCTTTATCGCCTGCCGCGGCAGCGGCGAGGCGGAGGCGCTCGCCTCCAAGCTGCGGGGCGAACTGCAGTAAGGCTTGCCGCCGCCGGCTGACGCGGCAATCATGCGGCGGTGCATGCTCGCGCCGTTTTCATCAGCCTGGCTCTGCTCATGAGCGCAACACCGGCAGCGTCGGAGCAGCGCCCGCGCCCGCGCGAGGTCGGCATCACCTTCGGGATCCTGCCGACGGGTCCGCTGAACGCGATTACAGACGTCGCGGGGGTGAAGGTCGGACAGGTTACGTTGATCGAAGGGGCGAACGTGCGCACCGGCGTCACCGCGATCCTGCCCCATGGCGGGAACCTCTACCAGGACAAGGTCCCCGCGGGTTTCGCCGTTGGCAATGCCTATGGCAAATTCATGGGATCGACGCAGGTGAAGGAACTGGGCGAGATCGAGACGCCCATCGTTCTCACCAATACGCTCAACGTACCCGAGGCAGCCGCCGGGATTATCGGCTGGACGCTGAAGCAGCCCGGCAATGAGGAGGTGCGCTCCGTCAACGCGATCGTGGGCGAGACGAACGACGGCTTCCTCAACGACATCCGCGGCCGGCACGTCACTGCGGCACATGCGATCGCAGCGATCGAGGCGGCTCGCGAAGGACCGGTGCAGGAAGGCGCCGTGGGCGCGGGCA
>DASVXN010000087.1:0-9563 GCA_036392635.1 Sphingomicrobium sp.
TGCTTCTTTCTCTGCTTTACCTTCGCGAAGAATATCTTCGCGGTGCTCGTTCAGCCTTTGCTCCAGGCGGGGCAGGGCAAGCTCATTTACACCGACATCTTCGAAGCCTTCTTCACGCAGGTGAAGGTCGCCCTCTGGGCGGCGCTTATGCTGAGCTTTCCGATGATCGCGACGCAGCTTTGGCGCTTCGTGGCACCGGGCCTCTACGCGAAGGAGAAGAAGGCCTTTCTGCCTTTCCTCGTCGCCACGCCCTTCTTCTTCGCCGCGGGCGCCTGCTTTGCCTACTTCGTGGCCATGCCGTGGGCTCTCCACTTCCTGCTCAGCTACCAGGGCAATATCGGTGGCATCCAGCAAGAGGCGTTGCCGGGAGTCGGCAATTACCTGACGTTCGTCACGCGCTTCCTGTTCGGCTTCGGCGCGGCATTCCTGATGCCGATCCTGCTGATGATCCTCGAGCGCGCCGGGATCGTCACCCGCGAGCAGCTCGCCAAGTCTCGCCGCTATGCCATCGTCGGCTCGGCTGGCGTCGCCGCCGTGCTCACGCCGCCGGACGTCGTCTCGATGCTGATGCTGCTCGTGCCGCTCTACGGCCTGTACGAGTTCGCCATCCTTGCGATCCGCGTCACGCACTGGCGGGCGGCTCGGAAAGCCGCCCGGTCAGGCTCTGTTGAGAGCAACGTTGTTGCTGGGCCCCAGACAGAAGAGGGCCCGGAAGCGCCACCGGGGGGGGGGAGGGTTGGCGGTTCCGGGCCCATTTAAGCGGATAGCGAGAGCGGGGGGGCAAAAGGTCACTATCCGAACTGCATAACGCCCCTTGTTCGAAATGAGTTCCGGACCGACCCAAGTTTTTCGAACTTTTTTGGCCAGGGCCGTAACGACCGTGCTTGAACCTAAGCCGGTGGGAAAACTGGCAAATCGACGCTGTAGCGCCCCAGCTTACGGTCGAGCGTGGACCGCAGCTGCTTGGCGAGCCCGCCCACGATCCGTTCGAACTGGAGCTTCTCCGGCTCGCCGTCGGTGTCGGGGACCAGCACCGGACTGCTGATCGAGAGTCTGCCCGTCAGTTCGCTCGTCCGCCGTAGGGTGATCTCCACTGAATCAGTCGGCGCGTTCAGCATCGCATATTCGACCATTTCCGTGACGAGAAAGGCGACAGCGACGGCCACATCCTGGGTTGTGTAGAGCGTGTCCACTTCGAGATCGATCGCCAGCAACCGCGCTTCGTCGGGAGCGGTGCCGCGAAGCTCCGCGGCAAGCTCGGAGACGAGGGGGCGGAGCGAAATGCCGCGGTTCTCTTCCATTTCCGCGAAGTGATTGCGGTGCACGATCGAGAGCGCCCCGACGCGGCGGCTGATGCCGGCATAGGCGGCGCGAGCATCCGGCGTACCGGCGCTTCGACCATGGATGTTGAGCAGCGAGGCGACGACCTGCAGGTTGTTCTTCACGCGGTGATGGACTTCGCGCACAAGGCGGCGCTGCCCTTCGAGGGCGGATGTCGTCGCCTGCTCGGACTCCTCTGCGCGATCGATGGCGCGCGCGAAGGCATTGCGGAGCTCCTGGATCTCCTCGCTGGGTCCGAGCTTGCGCGGAAGCTCGGCCGATGCCTCTCCGGGCCGATAGGCCAGCACAGCGGCTTCAAGCCGTTTTAGCGGCCGGATAAGCAGTCGGCTGACCAGCGACCAGGTGATGATCGCCGCGGCGATCCACATCAGCAGCGGCAGCAGCAGCACGAGGCGGTCGCGAGTGGTGATCCGCTCGTCCCGAGCGCCGATGCGCGCCGACAAAGTGCCGTCGCCCACCGGCCAGTCGCTGATCCGCAGGTGCTGCTGCGGGCCGGAAGATCCGAGGATGCCCAGTTCGCGCGAGTCGTCGTGGACGGTGACCAGCTGCACGTCGCCGGGAGCGTCGAGCGCGGCTCGCCGGAGGTCTCCGAGGGGCACGAGAGCGGTGGCCATGCCGCCCATGACGCCGACGCGCACTGCCACTGCATTCGATCCCGGCGCGATGTGAACCTTGATGCTTCCCGGCGCGACGAGAGGCAGCGCCCCAGTGTCGCCGACCGTTCCTGCCGAGCATATCGGGCGCCCGTTGGCGTCCTCCAGTTCGAAGCTCTGCGTCACTCCTGGAGCGATCGTCAGGGACCGCGAGGCTCGGTCGCAAGCGCCCGCCGGACCGTCCGCAAGCGCGCCGTTGGTGCTGACTCGAAGCGCCAGCGCGTTGCGGGCGATGAGGCTTTCCATCGACTGGGCCGCGGCGCGGGACTGATCCTCCGCGCGCCCCTTCATCGCATCGTCGGCCTGCTGGATGCCGGCTTCGCCCATCCACGCGAGGGCCAGCCCGATGGGCAGGAGGACAGCCGTCAGGATGAGGAGCAGCTTGGCCCGGGTCGGCAGCCGCGCGAAACGCTCTGCCAGGCTCATGCTGCGGCGCCCCGTCCGGCTACGGCTTTATTGGAGTTTGCCGAGCAGGCTGAGGAAATCGTCGGGCACGGATTCGCGCAGCGTATCGTCGTAGACCGAGCGTAGCGCCCGTCCGAGATCGCCTGAGCGCGGCTTGCGCGCGCCACGGTCTGAAGCTTGAGACTTCTTCGAGTGCCCGGAATCACCGGCTCCGTCGGTCTCGCTTCGCTTCTTGGCACTCAACTCCTAATCCCCCCTGGCGCGGGTCGTGGGCGCGCTCATAATCATCTCAAAATTCGGCGCAACTGCCGCGCGGTCCTGTCCCGCTCCAATACGCATCGGGCCGGCCACTGCGCGGCATTGCTCTGCTTCGCAGTGAACCCGGCCCGACGACGGAAACCAAATGGCCGGTCCTTTGTTCCAGACGCACTTCATATCTCGGGGGGCGGAGCGGGTCAGGCATTCGATCGGTCCTTCCAGGGTTGCAACAATCTAGACCCGCCGTCAGAAGACGGCGCAAATCGTGTTTACGAGGGAGAATACCCAATCATGTCCCTTGGCCAGGAACTTGCTCCGCACCTGCCATTCCTCCGCCGCTACGCCCGTGCCCTGACCGGCAGCCAGGCTCATGGCGACGCTTTCGTTCGCGCAACGCTCGAGGCGATCGTCGCCCAGCCCGACGAATTTCCCCGCGACGTCGATCCTCGGCTGGGGCTGTACAAGACGTTCCACGCAATCTGGTCGACCGCGAATATCGAGGAAGGCGAGGAGCCGAGCGACAATCCGACCGGCGCCGAGGGCATTGCCCAGGCCCGCCTGTCGCGAATCACGCCGCTGTCCCGCCAGGCATTGCTGCTGACGTCGCTCGAAGGCTTTTCGTCCGAGGATACTGCTTATCTGATTGGCGCCAGCGCGCAGGACGTCGATAGCCTCGTCGCCGAAGCGCTCGAGGAGATCGAGCGCCAGACCCTCGCCGACGTGCTCATCATCGAGGACGAGCCGATTATCGCGATGGATATCGAGACGATCGTTCGCGACCTCGGCCACAATGTCACTGGAGTCGCGGTCACCCGCGACGAGGCCGTCGCACAGGCTCGTCAGAGCCCGCCCGGCCTTGTCCTTGCCGACATCCAGCTTGCGGACGACTCCAGCGGCATCGATGCGGTGAAGGACATTCTCGCGGAATTCTCCGTGCCGGTAATCTTCATCACGGCATTCCCCGAACGGCTGCTGACCGGCACGCGTCCGGAGCCGACCTTCCTCATCACCAAGCCGTTCCAGCGGTCGACGGTGAAGGCGGCGATTGCCCAGGCGCTGTTTTTCGATGCTGCGACGGTGCCTGCTGCCTGAGCACCGGAACACGAGTCCGACCGGCGCGTTGGCCGGTCGAACAGTGAATTCGTGACGAGAGCATAATGGCCGACCCGCAGACTTCCGAGCAGCCGATACGAGAGACGACGACCGAAGCGCGCGCAGGTTCGACACCCGGCGTCGCACGCAATGTACTCATCTTCGGGACGTTGCTCGTCGTCCTTCTTTTCGTGATCATTGTCTTGGTTGGACGCCCCTGAGCACCTAACTTCTGTCACGGTCTCTGTTCATGTTGGATCAACGCGCATGCGACGACGGGTCGGTGCGCTCAAAGGGTGGGGTTTAGGTTTTGACGGAAGCTCGCGAGGAGGACCGGCCGACGACGGCTTCGGCAGAGCCGGTTCCCCTGTCCGATCCGGAATTCAAGGATCAGCTCGCGGCGGTCATTCCGCACCTGCGCGCATTCGGACGGTCGCTGTCCGGCAGCCGCGACCTTGCTGACGATCTCGTGCAGGAAACGCTGCTGAAGGCATGGGCGGCGCGCAAGCGTTTCCAGGCCGGCACCAACATGCGCGCCTGGACCTTCATCATCCTGCGCAACCTGTTCCTCAGCCAGATGCGGCGCGCGCGCTTCAAGGGCGAGTGGGACGACATCACCGCGTCGAAGATCCTTGCCGCGCCGGCGAGCCAGGACCGCCATATCGAGCTTGGCGACATGCAGCGCGCGCTGATGCACCTGCCGCAACCGCAGCGCGAGGCGCTGATCCTCGTCGGCGCAGGCGGTTTCGCCTATGAGGAGGCGGCGGAAATCTGCGGCTGTGCCGTCGGAACGATCAAAAGCCGTGTCGCGCGTGGACGCGTTGCGCTTGAGCAGCTTCTGTCGAGCGGCAAGCTGCCCTCACGGCGCCAGCACCGGACGGATCCGGACAAGTCCGCGCTGCAGACGATCATGGGCGAGGTCGACGACCTCAGCCGCGACCACGAGCAATAATAGCGCCTCGCGGCGCTCGTCACTTTTCAACATCGATGCTGTGCTGCCCCGCGCCTGCCGCGCGCGGCTCCGCTTAGTTCAGCCGGCGCAGAAGGTCGGCGAAGTCGCGCTCAGCCGGCTCCGACGACGCCGCCTCGAAGGCGCGGCGAAGGGCGGCAGTTATGCCGGCGTGCGTCGGAGGCATGTCTACACGGATGACTCTACGGTCCATGCTGTTCACACCCGACGCCGAAACAGGGTCTCGTTCCAGCTTCATCGCGGTTGCAAACGTCCGGTAGCGCACGGAAGTTTCCTCCGAGTCGCCCGCGAAACGTTGAAAAGAGAATGATGCACGAGTCAGCTGCGGCAAGCGCAAGGACGGATGCGGCAGCCCGTGCCCGGGAACATTCGCCATTTCTGCGCGACGCGATGGACGCACGGCCCGACGTCGTGGAAGTGTTCTTGCGCGATGGTGCGGAGGCCGGAGCCGTGCTCGCGCTGGCTAATGCGGGCGACTCTCCGGACAGCCGCTTGAGACGGCAACGGCATGCGTTGGCGCTGGCCGTCGCGCTCGGCGACCTCGGGGGTGAGCTCTCGCTCGAGCGGGTCACCGGCCTCCTGTCCGAGTTCGCGGATCACGCAATCGACGAGGCGGTATCCGCCGCGCTCCGCGAGCGCACGCCCGATGCGGAGCCCCAGGGTTTCGCCGTCATCGCCATGGGGAAACTCGGGAGCCGCGAGCTCAACTATTCGTCCGACGTCGATCTTTTGCTTCTGTTCGATCCCGAAACGCTCCCCAAGCGCGGCCGTGACGATGCCGGCGAGGCTGCGGTGCGGGTTGGCCGCCGTCTCATCGAACTGCTTCAGAAGCGTACTTCAGACGGATACGTCCAGCGTGTCGACCTGCGGCTTCGTCCGTCGCCGGAAGTGACGCCGATTGCACTGCCCCTGAACGCCGCGATCTCGCATTACGAATCGAGCGCGCTCCCTTGGGAGAGGGCCGCCTTCATCCGTGCGCGTGCCGCAGCAGGCGACCGTGCGCTGGGGCAACGTTTTCTCGACGCAATCCAGCCGTTCGTCTGGCGCCGCTCGCTCGACTTCGGCGTCATCGAAGACGTCCGCCAGATCTCGACACGTATCCGCGACCACTTCGCGCAGGGGGCGCACATCGGGCCCGGCTACGACCTGAAGCGCGGGCGCGGCGGCATCCGCGAGGTCGAGTTCTTCGTGCAGATTCAGCAGATGATCCACGGTGGCCGGGACTCGTCGGTGCGCGCGCCCGCCACGCTCGACGGTATCAAGGCGCTCGTCGCCGCAGGTCGCATGGAAGAGGACGTCGCCGGAGTGTTGAGCGACGCGTACCGATTGCTGCGGACGGTCGAGCATCGCGTCCAGATGGTCGCGGATGCTCAAACCCACCTGCTGCCCGCCGCTCCCGCGGAACTCGACAATGTCGCCGAGCTCCACGGTGTTCCCGACGGGGGATCCTTGCTGGCTCTGCTTCAGCCGCATGTCGAGCAGATCGGCGCCATCTTCGACAGCCTTTCGCCGGAGCTGAGCACCCGCCTCTCCAACGATCCGGTCATCCTCAAGGAAGAACTGGCGAGTCTCGGGTTTGCGGATCCGGAAAGCGCAGTGCGTTACGTCGCCGACTGGCGCTCAGGAAAGGCCCGATCCTTGCGCTCGCCCGCCGCCCAGCAGGCGTTCGAAGCCATGCTCCCCGGCCTGCTGCGGGCCATTGCGGCCGGTGCGGACCCCGGTCGAGCGCTCAACCGCCTCGCGGACATCGTCGAGCGGCTCTCCAGCGGCGTTAATCTCTTCCGCTTGCTCGAGGCGAGGCCGCCGCTCGCGAGGATTCTTGCGAAGGTGCTGGCCCACGCGCCAACACTCGCTGACCAGCTCGGCCGGCGGCCCGAGTTGTTCGAAGGTCTATTCGACGCGTCCTGCTTCGAAATGCCGCCACCGGCGGAGGAGTTCTCGGCCCTGCTGACGTCTGCCATGCGAGGTCAGCCTTATGACCTCGCCCTGGATCGCGTGCGGCGGCTGGTAAACGAGCGGCGATTCGCGCTTGGTGTGCAGTTGATCGATCGTCACCGAGACCCGCTCGAAGTTACGGAAGGCTATGCCCGGGTCGCCGAGGGAACACTCGCCGCACTCGGGGGCGCGGCGGGCGGGGAGTTCGAGAAGGCACATGGGCGCTTTCCCGACGCCGAGCTTATCGTCCTCGGGCTCGGGCGCCTCGGCGGACATTCGCTCACCCAGGCGTCCGACCTCGACCTGATCTTCCTGCACAATGCCGAGCAGGGGCGCGCGTCGGACGGCCGCAAGCCGCTTGGCCCCAACGACTACTTCAATCGTCTTTCGAGCCGTTTAAGGGCGGCGATGAGCGTTCCGACGGCGGCGGGCCCGCTTTACGAGGTGGATGCGCGGCTCCGTCCCGAAGGCGCCAAGGGGATGCTCACCGTTTCGCTCGAGGCGTTCGAACGGTATCAGCGGCACGAAGCCTGGACCTGGGAGCACATGGCGCTGTGCCGGGCGCGGCCGGTCTTCGGCTCGCCTGAAGTGCGGGAAGAGGTGACAGCGATGATCCGCGGGATCCTCACCATGCCGCGCGACTTCGGGAAGGTCGCGGGTGACGCCGCCCGGATGCGTGAGGACATGGGCCGCCACAAGCCCGCGCACAGCGCTCTCGATGTGAAGCTCGGACCTGGCGGTCTCGTCGACCTCGAGTTCGCCGTGCACGTTCTTCAGCTTACCCGGCACGTTGGCCTGCACACCCGCCTCGAGGATGCACTGGAGGAGCTTGCGGCAGAATCTTTGGTTCCGGCAAACATTGTCGATGCGCTAAAGTTGCTCTCGCGCATGCTGGTGATGATGCGGCTGGTCGCGCCCGGTGACGTGAAGCCGACTCCCGACACATGGCAGCTGGTTGCCGAGGCCTGCGGTGCCGCGAGCTGGGACGAGCTTATTGCCGAGCATGACGCGGCACGGCAGAGGATTTCGGCACTGTGGACCAGCATCAAGCAAGGGGCGTCATGATGATCAACGAAGGCGACAAGGCTCCAAACATCACCGTAACGGCGAGCGACGGATCGAGCGTCGATCTTGCGGCTCCCGGCCAGCCAGTGGTCCTCTACTTCTATCCCAAGGACGACACGTCGGGCTGCACGCGCGAGGCCCAGGACTTCACCGCGCTGGCGAGCGACTATGCCTCCGCGGGCGTGAAGGTCGTCGGCGTCTCACGCGACCCGATGAAGAAGCATGAGAAGTTCATAGAGAAGTACGGGCTCTCCGTCCCGCTCGCGTCCGACGAGGACGGTCGCATCTCGGAAGTCTTCGGCACCTGGGTGCAAAAGTCGATGTACGGCCGCAAGTATATGGGGATGGAGCGCGCGACCTTCCTCATCGGCGCGGATGGTCGCGTGCTCAGGGCCTGGCGCAAGGTGAAGGTCCCCAAGCACGCCGAAGAAGTGCTGAAGGCCGCGCGCGAGCCCGCTTAGCTGGCGAGCGCCTTGATGATCATCTCCCAGTGCAGCACGTCATCATAGATGGCGCGCACGGGGATGCGTTCATCGAGGCCGTGGGCGCGCTCGTCGTCGGGCGAGATGATCCAGCTGCCGTCCACGTCGTAAACGGGGATCCCCTGAGCCCGGAAGAAGCTGCCGTCGCTGGCGCCGGTCGACATGACCGGGAACACGTGCATGGCCGGACCATGGAAGCGCTGCGCCGAGGCCTTCACCGCGTTGATGATGTCGGGTCGCGGCGGCGATGACGGGGTGGGCACGCCCGCATAGTTCGGGTCGGGAGCGACCTCGACCTTCGGTCCCACAACCTTCTGCAGCTCGGCTTGAATGTCCTTCGGCTGCACGCCGGGAAAAATGCGGCAGTTGACCGTCGCCGTCGCAGTCTGCGGAAGGGCATTGTCGGCATGGCCGCCGCTCAGCATGGTCGCGACGCAGCGGGTGCGGGTCAGGCCGACCTCCAGCGGGCTGGCTTCGATCACGTCGGCGGCGGCATCATCCTTCGGATTGGCCAGCCAGGCGCGCATCGCTTTTCCCAAAGGGCTGTTGCCCTCCTGACTTGCGCGCTCCGTGAAATAGCCCCGCGTGATCTCGCTCTGGATCGGCTGGAAGCGATGGGCGCGCAGCTTCTCGAGCGCGTCCGCAAGATCGTAGATCGCGTTGTCCGGCCGCGGACGCGAGCTGTGGCCGCCCGGATTATGCGTGGTCAGGAAGTAGGTCTGAAAGGTCTTTTCGGCCATCGAGATGCCGAAGCCGAGCGGACGGAAGTTCTTGTCGTAAGCCGCGCCACCGCCGTCGGCGTTGAGACCGAATTCCGCATCCGTGAGGTTGCGCCACTTGCTTGCCCCGAGCGTCGCGCCGACGCCGCGGGTCTCCTCGTCGCCGCTGTAGAAGAAGATGATGTCGCGGTCAGGCTTGAAGCCCTGGCTCATCAGCTTCACCGCGGCCATGGTCGTCGCGACATCGCCGTTCTTCATGTCGCTCGTGCCGCGACCGAGGAAGTAGCCGCCTTCCTCGCGGAACTCGAACGGATCGTACTTCCAGTCTGCGCGCTTGGCCTCGACCACGTCCATGTGGCCGAGGATCATCATCGGCTTCTTGGTCGCGTGCGGCGAGCGCCAGCGGACGATCAGAGCAACCGTCTTGTCGCCCGGGAGCGCCTCGTACGGCATGACGTGAATGTCGGACTCGGGAATGCCGGCCGCGCGGAACTGATCGGCGAGCAGCTTCGCCATTCGCGGCATCTCGCCGCGGTGATGAACGCTCGGGATCTCGATCGCCTGCTTGAAGACCTCGCGCGTCTTCGCCTGCCATTTCGGCTCGAGCTTCGTCGGGACGGTCAGCGGGTTGGTTGCGGCGACG
>DASVXN010000088.1:0-2268 GCA_036392635.1 Sphingomicrobium sp.
GCGCGGCGGGAAAAATCTGCCGCAGCTCGAGCATACTTACGGGAATGCAGCGAACGGCAAGCCGAGCAGACTAATGGAGTTCGCGAACAGGGCGCGGCGGCGCTCGGGGATGAGCGGGCCAGAATCGACCAGACAAGGCGATTGACCTTTCGGCAAGCAGCGGCAACGCTGCGCCCTCCACGATTTCATCAGTCGGAGCTGCGCCTTTCGGCCGCAAACCGTCCGACATCAGCGACAGGCGACAAGTATGTTTTCCAGGGTCTCGTTCACGTGCCTTTTGCTTGCCAGTAGCGCGGCTGTTTACGCTCAGAACCAAGAGCCGCCGCAACCGTCTCCGAGCGAGGCGGCGAGCACGCATGAGCCGCCGAAGTCCGAGGCTGCGGCTGTGCCGGTGCGCGACAGCCAGGCGCCCAAATGGGATGTGGAGCATCCGCGGGGATTGAGCTTGCGAAAGGTGTCGATCGACACTGCCGAAGGCACGTGGATGAACGTCGACGTGTCGCCGGACGGCGCACTCGTCGCGTTCGACATGCTGGGCGATATCTATGTGATGCCCATTGCCGGGGGCACGCCGACGCGGATCGCCGAAGGCCTGTCTTACGAGCAACAGCCGCGCTGGTCGCCGGATGGCACGCGGATCGCGTTCGTTTCCGATCGCGGCGGGGGCGACAACATCTGGACCATGAACGCGGACGGGTCGAACAAGAAGCAGCTGACGAAAGAGGATTTCCGCCTTCTCAACCAGCCGAGCTGGAGCCCTGACGGCCGCTACATCGTCGCCAAGAAGCATTTCACGACCGGGCGCTCGCTCGGAACGGGCGAGGTCTGGCTCTATCACGTCGACGGGGGTGCCGGCGTGCAGCTCGTCAAGCGCAAGGACGAGAGGCACCAGAAGGAGCTCGGCGAGCCGACCTTCGCTGCCGACGGCAAGAGCGTGTATTTCACGCGCAACATCACGCCCGGCCCGATCTTCCAGTACGCGCAGGATTCGAACACGGAGCTGTTCGCGATCGACCGTTACGAACTGGAGAGTGGCGAGACGCACCGTGTGACGGCCGGGAACGGCGGCGCCGTGAGGCCGACGCCTTCACCGGACGGCAAGTATTTGGCCTTCGTCCGCCGCGAGCGAGCGAAGTCCAAGCTTTATGTGCGCGATCTCGCGAGCGGCAACGAACGCAAGATCTACGATGCGCTCGACCAGGACATGCAGGAGACCTGGGCCGTAACCGGCGTCTACCCGAACATGGACTGGACCCCCGACAGCCGCGAGGTCGTCTTCTGGGCCGGCGGCAAGATACGGCGCGTGCCGGTCGCTGGAGGCGACGCTGGCGAGATACCGTTCCATGTTCGCGACGACCGTGTTGTCGCGAACTCTGTCCATCCGGTCGTCGACGTAGCGCCGGCCAGCTTTCAGACGAAAATGGTAAGGTGGGCGCAGATGTCGCCCGATGATCGGCAGATCGTATTCGAAAGCCTTGGCAAGCTCTGGATCCGTCCCGCGAGCGGCGGCGCGCCGAAGCGCCTGACGAGCGGCAATGATGAGACCTTCGAAGCCTGGCCGAGCTGGTCGCGAGACGGGCGCTCCATCACGTTCATCAGCTGGACCGATGCCGGCCTTGGGCAGGTTCAGGTGGTCTCAGCGCGCGGCGGGCGCCCGCGGACCGTAACGACACAGGCGGGCCACTACGCCAAACCGCGCTTTTCGCCCGATGCGCGCACGATCGTCTTCGAGGCAGGGCGCGGAGGAGGCTTGACCTCCGATAAATGGGGCCGGGACAGCGGTGTCTATGCGGCGCCGACAAGCGGTGGAGCGCCTCGCCTGGTCGAACGCGATGCGTCGAACCCACAATTTGGGGCGAGCGGCGACCGCCTGTTCATGACCATGCAGACGGCTGACGACAAGCTGCAGCTCGTCAGCGCCGATCTCACCGGCGAGGCCAAGCGGGTCCACGCCACGGGCGAGCTCACCAGCGAGTTCCAGGTCGCGCCGGACGGTCAGTCGGTCGTGTTCCGACAGAATTACGAAGCTTATCTGATGCCGTTGATGCCCGGTGCCCAGGACGTAAGCGTGGCGCTTAAGGAAGGTTCGCTTCCGACAACGCGTCTGAGCGTCGGCGGCGCCGATTTCCTCCACTTCTCGGCCGGCGGCGCCCGCGTCCATTGGAGCATCGGACCGACGCTTTATACGGCCGATACGCGCATCGCTTATCAACAAGGCTTTACGTCCCCGAAGACCGGGATCGTGCTGTCGCGTACTGTTGCGGCAGC
>DASVXN010000089.1:0-2265 GCA_036392635.1 Sphingomicrobium sp.
GAGGCTTCGGGTGACGGCGGGGGCGTCGACGTTTTCCGGCTGATTGCTCTGCGCAATCGGTTGGCGGATGCGCTCGACAGCTAGTCAGGCCGCTTCGGCAGGATCAGTTCCACCAGCTTTCCGCTGTCGCGCCCGACGGCGTTCCACTGCTCAGCAGGAAGCTCGATGACCGCGACTGCTGCCGTCGGGAAGTTACGCTGGAGCTGAGGGTCGCCATCCGCCGTCCCGTGCGCGAGTCCAAGCAGCAGGTCGTGCAGACCGGGATTATGACCCAGCACGAGTAAGCTCCGCACTGTGTCCGGCAGGTCGCGCAGCCGGCTCAGCAGCGTCGCTTCACTGGCAAGGTACAAGCGTTCTTCGAAATGAATCGGAGCAGCGGAGTCGAACTCCTCTTCCAGTCCGGCAAGCGTTTCGCGGACGCGAACGGCAGCGCTGGCAAGTACGAGGTCGAAGCGGAAGTGCCGCTGCCTGAATTCGCGTCCGATCCGCCGTGCAGCCTTTCGGCCGCGATCGTTCAGCGGCCGATCGAAGTCCCTGAGTTCAGGATCCTCCCAGCTCGACTTCGCGTGGCGAAGAACGGTGAGGCGCTTCATTGCCGTGGATTAGCGGAACTCCAGCAGTACGAGCCAGCCTTTCCTCGACTCGGGTGATCGCCTGATCGAGCGGAACGCGGCTCACCGGCACGCCGGCCGGAAAGGCGGCAAGCAGCCGGGAGGGCATTGCCGCCGAAAGGATCACGAACAGCCCGCAATCCCCTTGACGCCGGATGAGCCGGCCGAATGCCTGCGCCAGTCGCGCCCGCACGACCCGATCGTCGTATGCGCTCCCTCCACCTGCCATTCGCCGCGCGGCATGGAGTACTGTCGGCCGCGGCCATGGCACTCGCTCCATGACGACGAGGCGGAGTGAGTCGCCCGGAACGTCGACCCCGTCGCGCAAGGCGTCGGTGCCCAGCAACGACGCGCGGGGGTCGTCGCGGAATATGTCGACCAACGTGCCGGCATCGATGGGGTCGACGTGTTGCGCGAGCAGCGGCAGGCCGTCTCGTGCAAGCCGGTCGGCGATGCGGGCGTGCACTGCCTTCAGCCGCTGAATGGCGGTGAACAGTCCGAGCGTGCCGCCGTTGGCTGCGCCGATCAGCCGGGCATAGGCTCCGGCGAGCGACGCGATGTCGCCTTGCTTCACGTCGGTGACGATCAGCACTTCCGAGCAGCCGGCGTAGTCGAACGGGCTCTGGGCTTCAAAGTGCATCGCCGGGCTCGGCAGATGGAGCGCCCCTGTCCGGGCATCGGCGGCATGCCATTCCTCGCCACCGCGTAGCGTTGCCGCGGTTACAAGCACGCCGTCGGCCGGAGCGATCACCGCGGTGGCAAGCGGCTTCGTCGGATCGAGCCAACGGCGGTGGATCGCCACGTCATATTCGCGCCCGTCGACGCGATCGACGGCGAGCCAGTCGACGAACTCCGGATCGGCCTCGCCGCCGATCCGCGCGAGCAGGGCAATCCACGCGGCCAGCGTCTCACGCCGCCAAGACAGCCCACGGACGGCGCCCTCGACCCGCGCGCGAGCCTGACTGTCGAGCCAATCCGGCGCATCTTCCATGACCGCCTCGAGCCGCCGAGCCAGAGCGGCGAGCGGCTTGGTCAGGCTCTCGAGGACCTCTGCCGCCGCCGCCGCCGCGGAGACCAGCGCCCCGTCCGGTTCGGCCAGCTCGGTTTCGAGGCCGTAGCCCGCCTCCTGCGCCTTGGACCGAGCGTAAACCGTGCCGCGGACCTCGGCGAGCAGCGCCTCTATCGGTCCGAATGGGTCGCCCTCAACGAGCCGCTGCGGCCAGCCGTCCGACGGCAGCGCCTTCGCTGCCTCGACCGCTGCATCGAGCGCCCGCGCGCCTTCATCGTCGTAGGAGGCGACGTCCATCAGCCGCGCCGCCAGTCCGCGCCTCCGTCCTCGGGACTTGCTTTCCGGTCCCACGATCCAGCGCCTCAGTTCAATCGCTTCCTGCCCGCCGAACACCACCGAAAAGGTAGAGTCCGCCGCATCGAAAAGATGATGGCCCTCGTCGAAGAGAATCCGTCCAGGCGCATCCTCCCGTGCCCGAGCGGCATTGACCATCACCAGCGCATGATTGGCGATGACGATGTCGGCGTCCCGGCTCGCCCGCTCCGCACGCTCGATGAAGCAGCGGCGATAATGCGGACAGCCGGCATAGACGCACTCACCTCGCCGATCGGTCAGCGCGGTTGCTCCAGCACGTCGAAACAAGCT
>DASVXN010000090.1:0-1834 GCA_036392635.1 Sphingomicrobium sp.
TAGAGGTCTCCCCTCTCCTCCATCGCCTTCCAGATTGCCTGGCTCGCGCGATAGTGATCCGGCTGCGACGTGCGGATGAATCGGTCGTACGAGACGTTAAGCATGTCGCACATGTTCTGGAAAAGACGCGACATCTTGTCGGCAAACGCGCGCGGTTCAATGCCTTGCGTCCGCGCGGCTTGCGCCATCTTCAGGCCGTGCTCGTCCGTGCCCGTCTGGAACCGCACGTCGCGGCCCTGCTGTCGCTGGAAACGCGCCATCGCATCGGCGGCAATGGCTTCATAGGCGTGGCCGATGTGCGGCGCGCCGTTCGGATAGCTGATGGCTGTGGTGATGTAGAAGGGCTCGCCCATCGGCATGCCCCTAGCCGCCGCGTCCTACCGCTTCAAGGAAGCGGGTTCGGCAACCTCCGCGAGGATGCCGCCGATCTGGAACACCGTCGCCGCAGGATCGAGCGACAGGCGCGGTGCAATCGTCGCGAGTTCGCGAGCTTTGGCGTAGGCTTCGAGCGCCCGCTCGCGCGAGCCGCCCTGCAGGTTGCGCGCCTCGCGAGCGATCAGCGACGGAGCAAGTTCAAGGAATGCGGCATAACGCTCGGCGGAGGCTTTCTTGCCCAGATCCGACGCGAGATCCGAACGCCGCGCATTGGTCGGATCGCCCTGTCGCAGAATGGCGAGCGCCGCATCTTCGAGCTTCGCCAGCCCGAGTTCCGCAAAGGCGAGCGCGCGGCCCGCGGAGCCAAAGGACATGGATATGATGCGCTGCTTGTCCGTTTGCTGAAGCTCAGGGGCGTGGCGTCCGATTATTGACGTCATGGCTTCATCGTCGAGCTTGCCGAAATCGAGACGCCGGCATCGCGAGCGGATGGTGGGCAGGAGCCGACCGGGCGAGTGGCTGACGAGGAAGAACAGGGTGTTCGGCGGCGGCTCCTCGAGAATCTTGAGGAGAGCGTTGGCGCCGGACGTTTCCAGATCGTCCACGCTGTCGATGATGACCACGCGCCATGGACTGAGCGCCGCCGTGAGCGACTGGAACTCACCGAGTTCGCGGATCTGATCAACGCTGATGTTGCGGGCGAGATTGCCGCTCTTCTCGTTCACGAGCCGCTCGAGGCGGCGCATGTCGGGATGGCTGCCCGCCTCCACCAGCTTGACGACCGGATGGTCGTCGCTGGTCTCGATGCCAGGCAAGTCGAAGGCGGGCCCGGCAGCCTCCGCAAGCACGCGCCTGGTGGCAGCATGCGCGAAAGTCCTTTTGCCTACTCCTTTCGGCCCGGCGAGGAGCCATGCATGGTGGAGCTTGCGCGTTCCCCAAGCGGTTGCGAATTGCTCGACCGCGCGATCCTGGCCTGTGATCACGGAAGCAGGTCCCCGATCGCTTGGAGCAGACGCTCGGTGACTTCCGCAGGCGACCCCGACGCATCTACCAGCCGGACGCGCTCCGGCTCTTCCGCCGCGATGATGTGGAAAGCGGCCAGCACCTTGCGATGGTAGTCGTCGGAACGTCCCCCGATGCGATCGCTGCCATAGACGTCGCGCGCGCGGGCGCGTTCACCGCCTTCATCGAGCGTCAGAACGAGGGTTCGGTCGGGGAAGCGGTCGCCGATACCGAAGGCGTTGACGGAGCGCACAGCCTCGATGCCCAGCCCTCCGGCGCCGCCCTGGTAAGCGAGCGAACTGTCGACGAATCGATCCGACAAGACCCACTTGCCGGCTTCCACGGCGGGCGTGATCACCTTGTCCATGTGATCCGTCCGCGCTGCTGCGAACAACAGCGCCTCCGCTCTCGCGCTCCATCTGTCATCCGAACCGGTCAGCAGCAATTCGCGGATACG
>DASVXN010000091.1:0-1868 GCA_036392635.1 Sphingomicrobium sp.
TACGGTGTCATGGGAGCGCCGGGCATCGCCTATATGCTGGGGCCCTTCGCACTCGTCGGGCTGGCGACCCTCGCGTTAGTCGCGACCCAGCGGAAGGCGCTCAATCACGCGCCGCTAACCTCTGCTCTGGCCCTTGCGGCAGCTGCGTATACGACGGCCTACTTCATCCAGTTCAAGGGCTGGATCTATCACAGCATCCCGCTCGTCGGGTGCAGCTCGCTCGCGCTGGCCGCGCTCCTCATCGAGACCAGACCCTCACGCCTGATCCGCATCGCTGCGCCCGCCATCCTCGCGCTGCCGCTGGTCCTTGCGACGCTTGAGCAGCTGAACACCGCCGACCGCGATCCCGACCTGCTCGCGGCCGTGGACGGCCTAAGACCCGGCGACACCGTCGGCTTCCTCGCCTCCGAGACCGCCGTTCCCTGGTCCGTCACGCTACAGGGCGGCTACCGCTACGCTTCACGCTACAACGGCTTCTGGATGATGCGGGCGATCGTTCGCAACGAGCTGCGGGGCCATCCTGACCCGCGGCTCGACGCCCTCGGCCGCCAGATCGTCTCGGAGACGGTCAACGACTTCAACTGCGCGCCACCGCGGCGAATTATCGTTGTGCGGCCGCTCCCCGCCGACAGCAACAGCTTCGACATCCTCCCGTTCTTCCTGCGTGATCGGCGCTTTGCGGCCCTTCTGTCCCATTATCGCGTCCGCAGCCGCACGAGTTTGGAGACGTACGAGCTCACGTCACCCCTACCCCCGCCGGAGGCGCCGTGCCGGCAGGGCGTCTGACAGACGGTTAGTCTTTCCTTAGGCATCTGTTGTTAATGGTTCAGGCGAAATCCCAGTTAAGCGAGCAACAACCGGCATGAGCGCATTCGGCAAGCGTAGTGGCATGAGCAGCGGCAGCGGACGGCCGAGCTTTGGCGTGGCCAAGCCGATGAAGGGCGGCCCGGGCGGTTCTTCGGCAGGTGGCGAGCAATTCCCGCCGCTCGAGGAGCTTGCTGCGCCCAGCGACGCGCCGATGGAGAGCGTCGGCGGTGCCGCGAGCCTCGCCGGGGCGATGGATCGCCTCAACTCGCGCCAGAACGCCAGCGGCGAGGCCGCAAGCAGCAAGGTCGAGGGCTTCGAGGCCTCAGTCCACCGGATCAAGGAGCAGGTGCTTCCGCGCCTCCTGGAACGCGTAGACCCCGAAGCGGCAGCGACTCTCAACAAGGACGAGCTCGCCGAGGAATTCCGACCGATCATTTCCGAAGTGCTCGCCGAGCTGAAGATCACCCTCAACCGGCGTGAGCAGTTCGCGCTGGAGAAGGTGCTGGTCGACGAGCTTCTCGGCCTCGGGCCGCTCGAAGAGCTGCTCGCCGACCCAGCCGTCAGCGACATCATGGTGAACGGTCCCGAGCAGACCTACATCGAGCGCAAGGGCAAGCTCGAGATCGCCCAGATTCAGTTCCGCGATGAGGAGCATCTGTTCCAGATCGCGCAGCGCATCGTGAACAAGGTCGGCCGCCGCATCGACCAGACCACCCCGCTTTGCGACGCCCGTCTCCAGGACGGCAGCCGCGTCAACGTCATCATCCCGCCGCTGTCGCTGCGCGGCACTGCCATCTCGATTCGTAAGTTTTCCGAGAAGCCGATCACCCTCGACATGATGCGCGGCTTCGGATCGATGTCCGAGAAGATGGCGACGGTCCTTAAGATCGCGGGCGCCAGCCGCATGAACGTCATCATCTCCGGCGGTACGGGTTCCGGTAAGACGACGATGCTCAACGCCCTGTCGAAGATGATCGACCCGGGCGAGCGCGTGATCACCATCGAAGACGCGGCCGAGCTTCGCTTGCAGCAGCCGCACTGGCTGCCGCTGGAAACCCGGC
>DASVXN010000092.1:0-1621 GCA_036392635.1 Sphingomicrobium sp.
GGGCAACACCGTCGACCCGCTCGGTCTCATCGACAAGTACGGCGCCGATGCGCTGCGCTTCACGCTGGCGGCGATGGAAAGCCAGGGCCGCGACATCAAGCTCGATGAGAAGCGCGTCGAGGGCTACCGCAACTTCGCGACGAAGCTCTGGAACGCCGCCCGCTTCCTGCAGATGAACGGGGTAGGGGCCAGCGACAGCATCGCCGCGCCCGCCGCCGAGCTTCCGGTCAACCGCTGGATCATCGGCGAGGTGGTGGAGACGCTCGGGCGTCTCGACCGCGCGTTCGACGAGCTACGCTACGACGAGATGGCCGACGCCATCTACCACTTCGTCTGGGGCACCTTCTGCGACTGGTACGTCGAGCTGATCAAAGGTGCGTTCGACGAGGAGACCAAGCGCGTCGCCGCCTGGGCGTTCGACCAGATCCTCGTCATGCTCCACCCGCTGATGCCCTTCATCACGGAGGAGTTGTGGAGCGCGAACGAGCGCCCGTATGAGCTGATCGTCGCCAAATGGCCGGAGCCGCAGGCGCAGGTCGATCCTTACGCGAAGTCCGAACTCGACTGGCTCGTTCGCCTGATCAGCGAAGTGCGCTCAGCTCGTACCGAGCTGAACGTGCCGCCGTCGGCCAAGCTCAACCTGTTTGCGGCGGATGCTTCCGAGGAGACTGCCGGGCGCTTAGACCGCAACCACGCGATGCTCTCGCGGCTCGCGCGACTGGAATCGATTCAGCTCTCCGCATTCCCGGGGCAGGGCGCCGCTCAGGTCGTCGTCGATGAGGCAACGTTCGCACTCCCGCTCGAAGGCGTGATCGACATTGGCGCCGAGCGCGACCGCCTCGCCAAGAGCGCCGCCGCCGCCGAAAAGGAACGCGACAGCCTCGCCCAGCGGCTTGCCAATCCGAACTTCACGGAACGCGCGAAGCCGGAAGCGGTCGAAAAGGCGCGCGCCGACCACGACGCCAAGGCGGCCGAGGCCGAACGCCTGCGTGCGGCACTGGAACGTTTAGGCTAGGCTTACGACCATGGCAGATGCAGGCGCACGACGAGGACCTTCCGGACGCGGCGACCTGACCCAGGGGGCGATCGGTCCGACCCTCCTCAAGTTCGCGCTGCCGACGCTCGCCTCCTCCATCCTGCAATCGCTGAACGGCACCATCAATTCGATCTGGGTCGGCCGCTTCCTCGGCGAAGGCGCGCTCGCCGCGACATCCAACGCCAACATGGTCATATTCCTGCTGACCTCGTTCGTATTCGGCTTCGGCATGGCTTCGACCATCCTCATCGGGCAGGCCTGGGGTCGCCGCGATGTGGACGAAGCGCGGCACGTGTTCGGGACGGCAACCGGCTCCTTCCTCGTCGTCACCATCCTGGTGGCGATCGCCGGCTATTCGCTTTCGGGCTCGATCCTGCACCTGCTGGGGACTCCAGGTGACGCGGCCCCGCTCGCGCTCGCCTATCTGCGCGTCATCTTCCTCGCGATGCCGGCCCTTCTGCTGCTCACGCTCTTGATGATGGCGCTGCGCGGTTCCGGTGACAGCATGACCCCGCTCTGGTTCATGCTCATTGCCGTCGTGCTAGACAGCGGCCTGAACCCGGTCTTCATCCGGGGACTTGGACC
>DASVXN010000093.1:0-1829 GCA_036392635.1 Sphingomicrobium sp.
AGATCCGACTTGGCCGGGATCGCGACCCGTTGAGCGCCCTTCGCCGTTAAGACGTAAGTTTCGTGGCTAAAGGTGTCGATCGGGCGATCGACCACGGCCAGCGTGCGGTTGGCGCTGTCGCGCAGCACGTAGGGAGTGACGCCATAGCCGCCGTCCTTGGCGCTGCCGCGATAGACTTCGACGGCGCTTGCCAGCGGCTGACCGCGGCGCAGGCGCTTGGCGATGAACGGATAGCCGGTGCGGCCGAGGTCGCCCTTCTTCCACTCGCGCGAGACGAGCAGCGTGTTCTCGTCCTGCCAGTCGACGCGCTGCTTCCCCTTGGGGAGGTTGAAGCCGCCCTTTACGAACGACTTGGTGGCGAGGTCGAACTCGCGAACGGTCACCGCATCCTCGCCGCCGTCGGAGAGGTTGAGGAGGCAGCGGCGCTCAGCCGGTCGTGCGCATTGCGCGCCTTTCCATACCCAGTTCGCCTTCTCCGAAGATGCGAGCGCGTCCAGGTCCAGCACCGTCTCCCACTGGGGATTACCCGTGGCATAGCTCTGCTCGCTGGTGCGCCGCCAGATGCCGCGGACATGGTCCTCGTCCTGCCAGAAATTGTAGATCTGGCCGCCGATGAACTGACCGACCGGGATGCGGTCCTTGGCCTGCGCGATGTCCAGCGCCTGGCTGTAGAAGCGCTGGTAGCGCGGGTCGGCTTCCAGCACCGCCGTGGACTTCGCGTTATGCGCCTGGACCCACTGCATGGCCTTTGGCGAGGAGACTTCCTCAAGCCAGATATAAGGATCGTCGCTGGTCGCGGCCTCTACTCCACTCAGTCCCGCCGTCGCGGCCGCAATCGTCAACAATGTCAGTGCCTTACGCATGAACGCCCTCCCTCGTCCGCCTCTCTCAGCGGCTCTCCTGTTCGATGTCAATCAGTGCCTTGGCGCGCTCGACGAACGACGCACCTGCATCTGCAAGTTGCAGCACTCAGGACTTCGACCGCGCCTGCGCGATGGCATCCTTCAGGGCCTCGTAGCCGACGGCTCCGTTCATTACGCGGTCGCCGACGACGAACAGCGGCGTGCCCGTGGCGCCGAGCTGGCCGGCGAGCTTCATGTTGCGTGCGAGTTCGCGCTCGATTTCAGCGTCGCCGGTTGGCGTCGGAGCAATTCCGGCCGCTGCCGCTGCCGCGCCGTTGGTCTCCGGCGCAGGCCGTCCCGCTTCCCATAGGGTGTCGTGGAACTGTGCGAAGCGACCCCGCTTGGACGCCTCTAGCGAGAGGCGTGCGGCAGTGACGCTATTGGGGCCAAGGATGGGCAGCTCGCGATAGACGACGCGGAGGCCCTTCTCCTCCTTGATCAGCCGGTCGACGTAGGGGTTGCTCGCCTTGCAATAGGGGCAGGCGTAATCGAAGAATTCGACGAGCGTCACCTCGGGCTTGGCGGCGCCCTTCCACGAGCTGCCGAACGGCGTCTCGATCGCTGCCCGATTGGCCGTGAGCACCGGCGCATATTGCGCATCCCGCATCGCCTGGACCGTCTCGGTCAGGATCTTGGGGTCCGCGAGGAGCCCCTGCCGCACGATCTTCGTACTGAGCATGGTGGGGGCTGCGTAGAAGAGCGCCGCCGCCGTGACCGCCGCACCGACGATGCCGCCAACGAAACCGGCGCCAAACCCTGCCCCCTGGCGCACGGGCGCCGCTCTCACATCTGTCACTGCCTCAACTCTTTCTGATCCCGGTCGTCGCGATAGCGCTTGTCCTTCTTAGCAAGCTCGTTGCGTGAGACCATCGCGATATCCTGTGCTCGCAGATAATCCGGGGTGTTCGGCGGAATGCCCTTCATCGC
>DASVXN010000094.1:0-1692 GCA_036392635.1 Sphingomicrobium sp.
GGTTGAGCGGCTGATCAGGCCGCCGTCGTCGAACTGGGCAGTGGCGAGGGCGCGGGCAAGGCCTGCCTCCCCACGAGCGACGCGAGGGACGCCGCCCTGGACCAGCAGGCCGGCTGCGACGACGCCGCACCAGGCGGTTACCCGGTCGAGTCCAGCGGCAGCCTTGTCCGCATTGCCGTCGAGGTGCCGGGCGCCACGCGCAAGCGTGTTCAGCAGCGCGGAACGATAGCCGCTGTCGCTGCTCGACAGGATGTAAGGCGCGTAGGCCGTCCAATATAGGATACGCTCGCCCCACAGGTGCGGCGCCCAGGCGTCGTCGACCTTGGTGCCGTGCGCGAGCAACCAGCGGCCGACCACCGCTTCGGCAAGACGTGCGCCCTTCTCGCGAGACGCGGCCGCGGCAAGATCGCGCAGCCAGGAGAAGCCCTGCAATTGCTCGGCAAGCGGCCCCTTCGTTCCGACCTGCCCGAAATCGAGGTCCTTCAGCGGCAGCGTCTCACTCCCGACCGTGAAGCGCCCGGCGAGCAGCGCTTCGCCGCGTGCGCGCTCGCCATGAACATGGTCGCGCGGCACTGCCGTCAGCTTGAGCGGCTGCCGCGAACGCCTCAGTCGCGAGAGGAGGGAGCCCCGGGCAAGCTTGCCGACGATGGCGCGCTCGGCGGCCGAGCCGTCGCTGCTCAACTTCCGCCCCTGAGCGCCTTGATGTTGCTCGAATAGGCGGACGGACCGCCGCGGAAGGCGGCAGTGCCTGCGACGAGCGCCGTTGCTCCGGCGCCGATCGCCTGCACAGCGGTGGCGGGATCGATGCCGCCGTCGACCTCGAGCTCGACCTTCAACCCGCGCTGGACGATCCGCTCACCGATCGCGTCGATCTTCCTCAGCTGGCTGGAGATGAACTTCTGGCCGCCGAAGCCAGGATTGACGCTCATCACTAGGACCAGGTCGATCTCGTCGAGAACATAGTCGAGCACGCTTTCGGACGTGGCCGGATTGAGGGAGACGCCGGCCTTCTTGCCGAGCGCCCTGATGCGCTGAACGGTGCGGTGAAGGTGCGCGCCAGCCTCCGGGTGCACAGTGATGATGTCTGCCCCTGCTTCCGCGAACGCATCGAGAAAGGGGTCGATCGGCGAGATCATCAGGTGGACGTCGAAGGGTTTCTGCGTGTGCGGGCGCAGCGCCTTCACGACCGCCGGACCGATGGTCAGGTTCGGGACGAAATGCCCGTCCATCACATCGATGTGAATCCAGTCGGCGCCGGCTTCGTCGATTGCACGCACCTCCTCGCCAAGGCGGGAGAAATCCGCGGACAGGATCGACGGTGCGATAACGGGCATGGAGCTGATTAAACGGGATTAACCGGCGCGGACAAGGCGCGCCATGAAGAAGCCGTCGAGCCCGCCCTCATCTTCGAGTAGGCCGGGAAGAATGCGTACCCAGCCCTCGGCCGAGATTGGCACGAAACTCGGGAGACCTGAGGGGCTCTCGATAGTGAAGCCGGGGTGGCGTTGAAGGAAGGCGCGCGTCACCTCCTCTCCCTCCTGCGGCTCCAGCGAGCAGACGGAATAAATGAGCGTTCCGCCAGGCTCCACCCAGGCAGAGGCACGGTCGAGAAGCGCACCTTGCAGCTCGGCACCTTCGCCGATGACCTTGGGACGGGCCCTGTAGAGGACCTCAGGGTGCCGCCGGAACGTG
>DASVXN010000095.1:0-1903 GCA_036392635.1 Sphingomicrobium sp.
CTCGCCGATGTCCTCGCCCTTCGCGACAGCTTCGCCTGTGCGACCCTCGTTCACCGCTTGCGCCACCGCTTCCGTATAAAGGCGGATCGCGCGGCTCGCGTCGTCATTGCCCGGCACGGGGAAGGCGATTCCGCTGGGATCGCTGTTCGAATCGAGGATGGCGACGACCGGGATACCCAGCGTGTTCGCTTCCTTGATCGCCAGCTCTTCCTTGTTGGCGTCGATTACGAACATGACGTCGGGAATGCCGCCCATGTCGCGGATCCCGCCGAGCGAGAGCTCGAGCTTGTCGCGCTCGCGGGTCAGCTGGAGGACTTCCTTCTTGGTGAGGCCGGCGGTGTCGCCGGACAGCTGCTCCTCGAGGCTCTTGAGGCGCTTGATCGAGTTCGAGATCGTCTTCCAGTTCGTCAGCATGCCGCCAAGCCAGCGGTGATTGACGAAGTGCTGGCCCGAAGCCTGCGCCGCCTCGGCGATCGCGTCCTGCGCCTGGCGCTTAGTGCCGACGAACAGCACCTTGCCGCCGCGGGCGACGGTTTGCTGAACGAAATCGAGCGCACGCGCGAACAGCGGCACGGACTGCGACAGGTCGATGATGTGCACCCCGTTGCGGTCGCCGAAGATGTACGGCTTCATCTTGGGGTTCCAGCGGTGGGTCTGGTGGCCGAAGTGCGCTCCGGCTTCGAGCAATTGCTGCATCGTGACGACGGTGGTCGCCATAGGTCTTTCTCCTTCCGGTTTTGCCTCAGCGGAACCGAATGACCGATCTTACGACCGGCACCGGTATGTTGGCTCCGCCTGTGGAATGCGCGGGCACCTAGACGAACTCGCTTGCGCTTTCAAGGGCTTGGCGGCTGCCGGATAGCACCGCTTGACAAGCAAGAACATAACGGGAACATTGTGTTGTCTCAAAGGAGGCTCACGTGATGACTGCACTTCTCGGTACCCTGCCCTTCATCGCCACCTTGTGGCTTCTCGTGGTGCTTGGGGCAGCTGTTCTTGAGGAAAGCGGCGCAAAGATCGCCGCTGCCCTCAAGGGCGAACCGCTGCGGCAGCTGTCATCGATGTTGCCTGAGCGCCGAGTGCGCGTCCGGCTGCAGTCTCAGGAAATCAGGCGCGCGACCGCGCCGCTGCGCGCCGCCGCTTGACGCGCTGGTAGCTGGCGAACGCCGCAGGGATCATCAGCAGGTACAGCGAGGCGAGTACCAGGAGCGTCGGCCATGGCGCAACGAGCAGCGACGCTCCGAAGAGCGCCAGGCCGGCGAGCGCAAACAGCCGCCACGAACGGCGAATGCGAATGCTGGCCCAGCTGTAGGTCGGAAGGCTGGAAATCATCAGCGCGGCGATGAAGATGGTCCAGGCAAGCACGCCCGGCCAGCTGCGGAAGCGATCGTCGCCCGTGATCAGCCACAAGTAGATCGGAATGAATGCGAGCCCGGCGCCCGCGGGGGCGGGAACGCCTGTGTTGAACCCGGCTGCCTTGTGCGGCTGTTCGCCGGCCTCGAGGCGTGCGTTGAACCGTGCGAGCCTCAGCGCGCAGCAGACGGCAAGCGACAGGGCTGCAAGCCAGCCGAAGCGCGGTTCCGTTCTCAGCGACCACAGAAAAAGGATCAGGGCCGGCGCAGTCCCGAAAGCGATGTTGTCGCTAAGGGAGTCGAGCTCGGCGCCGAACTTGCTCTGGGCCCGAAGCAGCCGAGCGATGCGGCCATCGAGCCCGTCAAGCACGCCGGCGAGGATCACGGAGCCAAGCGCCTTTTCCCACTCGCCGCCGATAGCGAGGCTTACGCCGGTCAACCCGAAGCACAGCGCGAGCGCCGTGACGGCATTGGGGATCATGGCGCGGAACGGGATCCGCCGGGGATCCCGGTCGTCGCTCATTGGCTAAGGCCCGTCAGCGCCACGTCCG
>DASVXN010000096.1:0-1825 GCA_036392635.1 Sphingomicrobium sp.
CGCTTCCACTTCCTTGTCGAGACTGCCGTCAGCCCGGAAAAACCGCACCAGGGTCACGCGTCCAGCTTCTCCTGTTCGACGGCGGCAGCAGCGATGCGTTTGCAGGCGTCTACCAGCTCGTGCTCCCGCGTGTAGCGGCCGAACCCGAGCCGGATCGACGATCGTGCTTCGCGATAATCGAGACCCAGTGCCCGAAGCACGTGGCTCGGCCGGCCTGAGCCGCTCGCACACGCGCTACCGAGGGAAAAGGCGATATCCCGCAGGTCCGCGATGAGGCGAGCGGCATCGAGGCCCTTCCGGCGGATGTTGAGATTGCCGTGGTAGCGGCAGTCGGGACAACCGTTGATCGTCCAGCCCGGTCCCAGCGCTCGGCGCGCGGCCGCCCACAGGCGCTGGACGTGGTCAGAGTCTTTCGTGCAGCGTTCGTCGGCGAGCTTCGCGGCGGCCCCGAAGCCTACACATAGAGCGGGAGAGAGGGTGCCGGAGCGAAGGCCATGCTCCTGCCCTCCACCGTGGAGGAACGGCGCGGGCTCCTCCCCCTTGCGCATCCACAATGCGCCGATCCCTTTTGGCCCGTGGATCTTGTGAGCGGAGATTGCGACCAGGTCGGGGCCTTCCCACAGGTCGAACCTGCCGAATGCCTGGACGGCGTCACAAAACATCAGCGCGCCGGCGTCGTGCGCCATCTTCGAGATCTCTGAGATCGGCTGCGTGACGCCGATCTCGTTGTTCACCATCATGACGGCGACCAGCAGCACACGATCGTCCAACTCTCGATCGAGCAGGTCGAGGTCGAGACGGCCGTTCGGCTGCACCGGCAGGATCGTGAGGTCGACGCCTTGGCCGGCAAGCCATTCGCAGGTGTCGAGCACTGCGGCATGCTCCGTCGCAACCGTGACGATGCGGTTGCGCTTGTTCGCTGCTTTGTCGACCGTGCCCTTGAGTGCCCAGTTGATCGCCTCGGTAGCGCTGCCCGTGAAGGCTACGCTGCCACCGCTGAACCCAATCGCCCTTTCGACCTGCTTGCGCGCGACCTCGATTGCTGCGGCGGCCTCACGGCCCCAACGCGACGGCGAATGCGGGTTGGCAAACTTCTCCTCGATCCAGGGCTGCATGGCCTCCGCAACCTCGGGCGCTACTGGCGTCGTCGCCTGGTAATCGAGGTAGATCATGCGGCTGCCGCCTTTGCACGGCCAGCGATCTTGCGCCATTCCGCAAGGAAACGCGCGACATCCCCTTCGCTGGTCGACGGACCGAAGCTCACCCGGATGACCGAGGCGGCGACATCCTCAGGCACACCCATGGCTGCAAGCACGCGGCTCGGTTTCATGCTTCCGGAAGAGCAAGCGCTTCCTGCCGACACCGAGATGCCTGCGAGGTCCAGCTGCACCAGCTGGCTGGCGCTGGCGACGCCCGGCATCGCGTAAGCGCCGATCGTCGCGATCCGCGGCGCATCAGCGGCGATGACCAGGCCGCCGAGCGAGACGATCTCGCCCTCGAGCTTCTGTCGCAACGAAGCCAGGCGCGGCATGGCGTCGGCGAAGACTTCAGCGGCCAGCGCAGCCGCCATTCCTGCGGCGGACGGCCAGTTCTCGGTCCCGCGGCGATATCCCCGCTCCTGGCCGCCGCTGGGCTCCAAGGTTGCGAGATCGCGAACCAGGAGCGCGCCGGCGCCCGGCGGGCCACCGAACTTGTGGCCTGAAATCGCGATGAAGTCCGCATCCGGGAGCGGGATCTTGCCTGCCGCTTGCGCGCAGTCCGCGAGCAGGAGCGATCCTGCGCCCCTTACGACTGCCTGGATATCGGCAATCGGCTGGATCACGCC
>DASVXN010000097.1:0-5350 GCA_036392635.1 Sphingomicrobium sp.
CGGCAATCTCGTCGGCTTCGCCAAGATCACCAGGGACATGACGGAAAAGCGACAGGCGCACGAAGCGCTGCTCGAAGCCGAGCGGCGCTTCCGCATCCTCGTCCAGGGCGTGACGGATTACGCCATCTACATGCTCGATTCGGACGGCCGGGTGACGAACTGGAACGCGGGGGCCGAGCGGATCAAGGGCTACACGCCCGAGGAAATCACGGGGCAGCACTTCAGCAAGTTCTACACGCCCGAGGACCTTGAGATCGGCGTGCCCTCCAAGGCGCTCGAAACAGCGCGCGAGACCGGCCGCTACGAGGCTGAGGGCTGGCGTCTTCGCAAGGACGGCAGCCGTTTCTGGGCGAGCGTGGTGCTCGACGCCATCCGCGATCCGGACGGGAAGCTGCTCGGCTTCGCCAAGATCACCCGCGACATGACGGAGAAGCGCGAAGCGCAGCAGCGGCTGGAGGAATCGCGCGAACAGCTGTTCCGGTCGCAGAAGATGGAAGCGCTGGGTCAGCTCACGGGCGGCCTGGCGCACGATTTCAACAATCTGCTGACCGCCATCCTTGGCGCATGCGAGCTCGGCATCCGCAACCTCAACGACCCGGAGAAGGTGAAGCGCCTGCTCGAGGGCGTGCGCGGATCCGCGCAGCGTGGCGCCGGGCTCACCAAGCAGCTGCTCGCTTTCGCGCGCGCCCAGCAGCTCGAGATCAAGCAGATCGACCTGAGGAGTTTCTTTGCCGAGGTGACGACGCTGATGCGCCCCTCGCTTCGATCGAACATCGAAGTGGTCACGGAGCTGTCGGACCAGCTCTGGCCGGTGGACGCGGACGCCGGCGCCCTGGAGCTGGCGATCCTCAACCTCGCCTTCAATGCGCGCGACGCGATGAAGGACGGCGGCAAGCTCAGGATCAGCGCGCGCAACGTGGTGCTCGACGGCAAGCCGGAGGGGCTCAAGGGCGAGCACGTCGCGCTGCAGGTGGCCGACAACGGCCCGGGCATGACGCCCCAGGTGATGGACAGGGTGTTCGAGCCGTTCTTCACGACCAAGAGCTTCGGCGAAGGCACCGGGCTGGGGCTCAGTCAGGTGTTCGGTTTCGCGAAGCAGATCGGCGGCGCCGTCGTGGTCGAGTCCGAACCGGGGCGCGGAGCGAGCTTCACTATCTATCTTCCGGCGAGCCACGGCGCCACGGCGGCCGAGAGCCGGGCGAACGCGGGAAACACCCTTGGGCACGTACTGATCGTCGAGGATGATACGCTGGTCGCTGAGTTGGCCGCGGGGATGCTGACGGAGTTCGGCTTCGAATGCACGATCACTCACAGCGCGAAGGAAGCGCTCGAACGGCTCGCGAGCGGTGAGAAGCCGAAGCTGATCTTCTCCGACATCGTCATGCCGGGCGGGATCAGCGGGGTGGAGCTGGCCGAAAAGGTTCGCGACCGTTTCCCGGAGCTGCCGATCCTGCTGACGACGGGCTATAGCGAGCAGATCGCCGCGAGCCATGGCTTCCCGATCCTGCAGAAGCCCTACGAGATGGATAAGCTCGCAAGCGCCGTCGGCGATATTCTGAAGCGGGAAATCCGCGCGGATTGAGCCGCTTGGCGCAAAGCCATTGACAATACGTAACGATTAGAGGCCTCATCCGTCCTGCCGCGCGCGACGCGGCGAGGTCGCGAAGGAGACTTCCGATGGCGACGGCTCTGAAGACTCGCACACCCGTTCATCTCTGGATTGTCGGCGCACTTGCGCTGCTGTGGAACTGCTTCGGCGCGTTCGACTATCTTATGACGCGTACCCACAACATGGACTACATCGCCAAGTCGATGCCGGGCACCGACCCGAACACGACATTGGCCTGGGTCGAAAGCATGCCGATGTTCGCGCAATTCGGCTGGGGGCTCGGCGTCTGGGCGGGGGTGCTCGGCTCCGTCCTGCTGCTCATCCGCAGCCGCTATGCCGTGTGGTCGTTCGCGGCCTCTCTGGTCGGGATCGTGCTCAGCATCGGCTACCAACTGGTCGGCGCCCCGCCGCTGCCAGGTGCGGAGAGCGGGATCAACCACGTCATGCCCTATGCAATCATCATCGTCGGCGCCGCGCTGCTGGCCTACTCCCAGGCGATGGCGAAGCGCGACGTGCTTAGCTGAGGCCACCATCGGCGGGCGCCAACGTCCCGCCAACAACTGTTGCGCAATTGCTGCACTTGCCCCCGGTCGGCGGATCGGTGCCACGCGCCTACTTGCACCCGTGTCGATAATGTCGACGATAAGCGCGGGAGACTTGAGGCGCACCAGCGTGCCGCCGGGGGAGATAATGATCATGAATACCCGTCGTTTTTCGCGTGCGCTGGCCTGCGCTTCATCGCTTTCGCTTGCCGCCGCCCTGCCCTCCGCGGCTGAGGCCCAGCAGATCACGCGCATCGTCGCGGTCGGCGACAGCTATGCCGATACCGGCAACGCCTTCGCGCTCGGTTACGCTAACCCGCAGGCCTTGGCCGTCTACCCAACCGGCCGCTTCTCCGGCGGCAGCAACTACATCGACACGCTGTCGAACATCCTCCAGGTGCCGGTGCAAAACTTCGCCATCGGCGGCGCGCTCGGCGGCACCAACACGACGACCTTGTGCTTCGACACGACCTACGGCGCCGGGTTGTGCGGCAAGGGCCTGCAATATGAGGTCGACCAATTCCTCAACGTCGGCACGCAGTCGAGCGTCTTCCCGAACGCATCGACCACGCTGACCCGCAGTGACCTTCTGGCAATTTCCATCGGCGGCAACGATGCCCGCGTCTACCAGCAGACGGGCGGCACGCTGGCGAACGCCGGCGCCGCCGGCACGGCGGCGGGCACGGCGACGAACGTGCAGCTGAACCGGCTGTTCGCACAGGGCAACCCGACGGTGAGCTTCCTGGCGCTGAACGGCGCCATTGCACCGGAAGTGGCGACTAGCCCGACGGCCCAGGCGGTCCGGGGCGCCTACTCGACGGCCTACTACAACCAGATCCAGACGGCGCTGGCCGCAGCTGCGGCGAAGGGGTCGATCGTCCACTATCTCGATGGCGCAGTGCTTGCGAAGCAGGTCGCTGCGAACCCGTCAGCCTACGGGTTCACCAACGGGCTGGTCTGTCCCATCTTCCCGAACACGACCTGCGTCGTGAACTCGAGCGGCTACCTGTTCTACGGCGACGCACTGCATCTCACGTCCCAAGGGTTCGCCTTGGTCGCGCAATATGTCGCCCGCCAGCTTGCCGCGCCGCTGACGCTGCAGGCTCCTTCGGACCTCGGCTTCGACGTCGCACGGCAATGGAGCAACACGCTGTCGAGCCGCAGCGATCTCTATGGCCGGAACGCAGTGACTAGCGGCGTTAAGGTCTATGCCGTTGGCGATGCGCTGCAGCATGACATCGAAGGGACGGACACCAACAGCCCCTTCGAAGTGCGCAGCGTCGGCGCGACCGTCGGCGCCGAATACGGCCTGGCTGGCGGCATGGTCGGCATTGCCGCCAATTACAGCCGTCCCAAGGTCAGCTTCGGCAACGGCGCCTCGCGGGTGCGCGCTCACAGCTGGCAGATTGGCGCCTACGGCAGCCTCAGCTCCGGCGGGCTCTTCGGCCAGGCTCACCTTGGCTATGGCAAGGACCACAACCGCATCACCCGCGCCGGAGTCGTCGACAACATGACTGCGCGTCCTGACGGAAGCCATACGGTCGCCGGCGCCAAGGGCGGTTACCTGATGGCGATGGGGCCATTGAGTCTCGGCCCGATCGTCGCCGCCAACTACGCGAAGGCGAAAGTCGACGGCTATACCGAGAGCGGCGACGAGGCCCTGACGCTCGACGTCAGTCGGCAGAGCCTCAAGGCGTTCACCGGTCAGGTCGGCGTGGAAGTGCGCGGTGAGCTTGCCGGGCTCCACCCGTTCGTGGACCTCACCGCCGAGCGCAACTTCACCGGCGATGACCAGCTGATCACCTTCGCGCAGACTTCCGCCCCGACCATCGTCAACAGCTGGGCAGTCGCGCGCGGCAAGCAGACCTACGGCCGCCTCTCCGGCGGTGCGAGCGCCAGCCTGTTCAAGGGCATCAGCATCGACGCGTTCGTCTCGACCACGATCGGTCGCGACCACGGCCAGGAAGTCGGCGGGAATCTCGGCGTGAAGGCGGCCTTCTAAGCGAGGCCGCGGCGCCCGCCGAATCGAGTCTTCTGCTGCTTGCCGAACCGACCCTTGCGGGTGCCGGGCTTGCCTTCCGTGGCGTTGCCGAGGGGGCGCGGGGCGACGCGATCGGGATGCGGGATGCCGAGGTCGTCCTCCTCAAGGCGGCGGATCTCGTCGCGGAGACGGGCGGCTTCCTCGAACTCGAGGTCGGCGGCAGCCTTGCGCATCCGCTCCTCAAGGTCCGCGATGTAGGCCTTGAGGTTGTGGCCGACGAGATTGTTGCGCTCTGAGTCGCCGGTATCGACCAGCACATGGTCGCGCTCTGAGACATCGGCCAGCAGGTCGGCGATGCCGCGCTTGACGCTCTCCGGCGTGATGCCGTGCTCGGCGTTGTACTCCAGCTGCTTCTCACGCCGGCGGTTGGTTTCGGCGAGGGCCCGCTCCATCGATCCGGTGACGCTGTCTGCGTAGAGGATGACGCGGCCTTCAACGTTGCGGGCGGCGCGGCCGATGGTCTGGATCAGCGAGGTCTCCGAGCGGAGGAAGCCTTCCTTGTCGGCGTCCAAGATCGCGACGAGGCCGCACTCGGGGATGTCGAGGCCCTCGCGCAGCAGGTTGATGCCGACCAGCACGTCGTAGACGCCGAGGCGAAGGTCTCGGATCAGCTCGATGCGCTCCAGCGTCTCCACGTCCGAGTGCATGTAGCGGACGCGCAAGCCCGCCTCGTGGAGATACTCGGTCAGGTCCTCCGCCATGCGCTTGGTCAGTGTGGTGACGAGGGTGCGATAGCCCTTCTTGGCGGTGATCTGCGCTTCGTTGACCAAGTCGTCGACCTGATCCTCGACCGGCTTGATCTCAACTGGCGGGTCGATGAGGCCGGTGGGGCGGATCACCTGTTCGGAGAAGACGCCGCCGGTCTCGTTCATCTCCCAGGGGCCCGGCGTTGCCGAGACGAAGGTCGTCTGCGGGCGCATCGCATCCCATTCGTTGAAACGAAGCGGCCGGTTGTCGATGCAGCTCGGCAAGCGGAAGCCATACTCAGCAAGCGTGATCTTCCGCCGGTGGTCGCCCCGCGCCATGGCGCCGATCTGCGGCACCGTCTGGTGGCTCTCGTCGATGAACAGCAAAGCGTTGTCGGGAAGATATTCGAACAAAGTCGGCGGCGGCTCTCCCGGCAGGCGGCCGGTGAGGAAGCGCGAGTAATTCTCGATG
>DASVXN010000098.1:0-2189 GCA_036392635.1 Sphingomicrobium sp.
AGAAGTCGGACGGCAGTTGGACCTACTTCGGCTCCGATGCCGCCTATCACCTTCGCAAGGCCGAGAGCGCCGATCACCTCGTGAATATCTGGGGCGCCGATCATGCCGGGACGGTCAAGCGCGTCCAGTCGGCGGTTCGAGCGCTAACCGACGGCCGCGTCGATCTCGACGTGAAGATCGTCCAGATGGTGAAGCTCTTCCGCGCCGGCGAGCCGGTGAAGATGTCGAAGCGCGCGGGATCGTTCGTGACGCTGGCCGATGTCGTTCGCGAGGTCGGCAAGGACGTGGTGCGCTTCATCATGCTGACGCGGCGGGCCGATGCGCCGCTCGACTTCGACTTCACCAAGGTTGTCGAGGCGTCGAAGGACAACCCAGTTTTCTACGTCCAGTACGCCCATGCGCGGATCAGCTCGCTGAAGCGGAAGGCGGCAGAGGCTGGCGTCGATCTCTCGACTGCGGCCGACCTGTCGCTGCTCGACGACGAGGAGCTCGCGCTGGTGAAGCGGGCGGCGCAGTATCCCCGCGTCCTTGAAGGTGCGGCGCTGGCGCACGAGCCGCACCGGATCGCCTTCTACCTTTACGATCTCGCGGCCGAGTTCCACGCTTTGTGGAACCGCGGCAACGACGATCCCGAGCGGCGCTTTCTCCTTGAAAGAAATCCACAACTTTCTCGGGCGCGGCTGGAACTCGCGCTCGGAATCGCGCAAATCATCCGAAGCGGCCTTGACCTGATGGGGGTCGCCGCAACCGAGGAGATGCGCTGATGGGCGTTGAGACGGCGGCCGCGGATCGGCTGCCGTGGCTTCCCGATGAACACAAGCCGCAGCGCACCGAGCGGCGGCGTTCGGGATTGCTGCCATGGGGTGCGGCAGCGCTTGCGCTTGTCGCCGCTGGGGGCTTCTGGATAGGCACGCAAAGCGTTCAACGGGACGCTTCGCCGCTGTCGCAGCAGGCCCAGCCGACCACGACCATCCAACTGCCGCCAGCGCAGACCACGGCACCCGCCGAGGTCAGCATTTCTGAGCCGCCGGAAGTTCGTCCGTCACCGACTCCTGAGGTGCGTCCAGCACCGTCGCGAGAAGTCCGGATTGCTGCGCCGCCGGCGGCGCAAGCTTCCGAGCAGACGGCAAGTGCTTCGCCTGCCGAAGAAGCCCCCGCTGTGACCGAGGCCGATCCTCAGGCAAGCGGGGCCGCTCCGGTGAAGGTCTCACCGCCCGCGCCGGCACCGTTCGTCACGCCGAAGCCATGGAACCCGCGCGTATTCGCCGGAGCCGCAGGGCGCGTCGTGCAGGTCGGCGCCTTCGGCACGATCACCCAGGCCAAGCGCGGCTGGTGGTACATGGTGCGTGCCTATCCGGCGATGTCGCGCCTGCCGGCCGTCGTGCGGCCGACGCGCAATTCCAAGGGACGGGTCTTCTATCGCTTCCAGGTCGGCACGACCTCGCAGGCGCATTCCGAGATCCTTTGCCAACGCATGCAGCGCATCCGCTTCAGCTGCGCGGTCGTGGACCTTCCTTGGAAGGCAAAGGTCGAGCGGTGACCGACGAGCGCACCATCGACGAGCCGCTTCCCTGGCTTGCGCCTGTGGAGGACGAAGACGAGCCGCAGGGCATTTCCGCGCGCCGTATGCTGACCGCCCTGGCGATCGTGATCGTGGCGGTGCTGATCATTGCCGGTACCTTCTTCTGGATCGGCAATCGCGATACCGGCGGAGACGGCGCCCCCCAGCTGATCAAGGCGCCGGGCACGCCGTACAAGGTGAAGCCGGCGAACCCCGGCGGGCTCGACATCAGCGGCGAGAGCGAGACGGCGTTCGAGACCAGCGCGGGCGAGGACAAGGACGCGCGGCTGGACCTCGACAAGCTGCCCGAAACGCCGGTTGCCAAGCCCGTCAAGCCGGAGCCCGCGCCGGTAGCGGAAACCAAGCCCGCCGCGCCTGAAGCGAAGCCCGCGCCCGAAGCGAAGCCGACCGGCGTGTCCGGGAGCGTCGTTCAACTCGGTGCCTTCGCCAACCAGGCGCAGGCCGAGCGCGCCTGGACGGCCTTGTCCGCGCGCTTCCCGAACCTCGGCGCGCTCAACAAGATGATCATCCCATTCTCGGGCGGGATCCGGCTGCGCGCCGGCGCCGCATCGCCGGCGGACGCCCGTCAGGTCTGCCAGACGCTCAAGGCAGCCGGCGAGAATTGCTT
>DASVXN010000099.1:0-5697 GCA_036392635.1 Sphingomicrobium sp.
AGCCCGGCGATCGTATTGCCCTGGTGGCTGAGACCGGCGTGGAGTTCGCGGCCGCCTTTTTCGGCGCCGTCTACGCGGGCGCCTGGCCGGTTCCGCTGCCCCTCCCGACCAGCTTCGGCGGGCGCGAGGCCTATGTCGATCAGCTCGGCGTCCAGCTTGGAAGCTGCGACCCGGCGCTCTTCCTGTACCCGCCGGACCTTGCGGACTTTGGCAAGGAAGCCGCGGACAAAGCGGGCGTTCAGTCGCGCAACTGGGACTCGCTCGCCGAGATGGAACCGGCAGCCGGCGAGCTTCCGACCGCCAAGCCCGACGATATCGCCTACCTGCAATATTCCAGCGGCTCCACGCGCTTCCCGCATGGCGTCGCGGTCACTCACCATGCGCTGCTCGATAATCTTCGCGCGCACGGTATCGGGCTGCACGTCAAGGACACCGACCGGTGCGTGTCGTGGCTGCCGTGGTACCACGACATGGGGCTGGTCGGGTGCTTCCTGTCCCCCATCGCTCTTCAGCTTCCCGTCGACTACCTCAAGACGGAGGATTTCGCCCGCCGCCCGCTTGCGTGGCTCGACATGATCACCCGCAATCCGGGCACGACGGTCAGCTATTCGCCGACTTTCGGTTATGACATCTGCTCGCGGCGGATGAGCTCGCAGACGCGAGCGGAGGACCGCTTCGACCTGTCGCGCTGGCGGATTGCCGGCAATGGCGCGGACATGATCCGGCCCGACGTCATGCAGGCCTTTGTCGACTGCTTCGACGCAGCGGGTTTCAAGGCGAGCGCCTTCTGCCCGAGCTACGGACTTGCGGAGGCCACGCTCGCGGTGTCGCTGATGCCGCCGGGGGAAGGCATCCGGCTGGGGCTGGTCGAGGAGACCGAGCTGTCCGGCGGCACGCCCGACGCCGAGCGCCCCCGCCGTTATCGCGCCATCGTCAATTGCGGCAAGGCCGTGACAGGCATGGAGATCGAGGTTCGGGGCGCCGATGGCGAGATCCTGCCCGACCGCGGCATCGGCAAGGTGTTCGTGCGCGGCGCTTCGGTCATGCACAGCTACTTCCGCGACGAGGAATCGACCCGCGCCTGCCTCTCTGACGACGGTTGGCTCGATACCGGCGACATGGGTTATCTCTCCTCCGACTACATCTTCATCGTCGGCCGCGCCAAGGACATGATCATCATCAACGGGCGCAACCATTGGCCGCAGGACATCGAGTGGGCCGTGGAGCAGCTGCCGGGCTTCAAGTCGGGCGACATCGCTGCGTTCGCGATCACGGGACCGAGCGGCGAAGAGACTCCGGCCGTGCTGGTCCACTGTCGCATCTCCGATGCGCAGGAGCGTGGGCGCCTGCGCGACGAGATCCGCGAGCGCGTCCGGGCGATCACCGGCATCACGCCGGTCGTCGAACTCGTGCCCCCACGCACCCTCCCCCGGACGAGCTCCGGCAAGCTGTCGCGGACCAAGGCGCGGAACCTGTATCTCTCGGGCGAAATCCAGCCGTACGACATCGCTGCTTAACCGGCATCGTTGACAAGCAGCCTAAACTGCTTGTTTAATCCCCGTTTACATGCTCGCTCGCTTGGGGCGTTGAGTGGGCACGGGGGCGCTTCATCATGGACCGGATGCACGGTTGGATTAGCCGGAAGGACCGGCGTCCTGTTGCCGCGGATGCCGTCGTGCATCGTGCCGACGGGACGCAATTGCCTGTCAAGCTGACGGACATCTCCGATGAAGGCTGCCGCGTCGAACATGATGGCCAGTTGACCATCGGCGAGTGGGTCGAAATTTCGGTGCCATCGGCCGGCCAGGTCACCGCGCAGGTGCGCTGGGCACTGGGCTCTAGCGCAGGAGTGAAGTTCCGGCAGGAGGACCAAGCCTAGAGCTGCAGTCAGCCGGTTGCAGTCGCGGCCTTCCGCACTTAGGCGCACCCGCCAATGACCGCGCACAAGGCTGGAGACCCGCTCACGTTGAACCGCCTCTACGGGCGTTCAAGCGGCCACAAGCTCCGCAAGGGGCAGCAGGACCTTATCGACCAGTTGCTTCCAGCGCTCGAAGTGCCGGACGAGGGCGAAGTCACGGCGACTTCGCTCTTCGGCGCGGACCAGCCGCTGCACTTCGAGATCGGTTTTGGGTCGGGCGAACATCTCGCCGACCGGGCCGATATGCTGCCGGACCACGGGTTCATCGGCGCGGAGCCGTTCATCAATGGCGTCGCGACAGCCCTCACCCATATCCGTGACAAGAACCTCGCCAATGTCCGCCTTTGGCGCGGCGACGCGCTGGAGGTGCTGCGGCGAGTGCCCGACGGCGCCTTGAGCTTTCTCTATCTGCTGCACCCCGATCCCTGGCCGAAGGCGCGGCACGCCAAGCGGCGCATGGTCAACGATGGTCCGGTCGAGCTTTTCGCCGCCAAGGTGAAGAGCGGCGGCGAGTTCCGGGTTGCGACCGACGACCCCACCTATCTGACCTGGGCGCTGATGATCATGCAGCGGCATGCCGGCGAGTTCGAGTGGCTCGCCGAGCGCCCTAAGGACTTCCTTCAGCCGCCCGGCGGGTGGATAGAGACCCGATATGGCGCCAAGTCGCGGCGCCAGGGCCGCCGCCCCTACTACCTTCGCTACCGCCGGGTCTGAGCGGCTGGCGTGAGGCGCAGGAGCCGCGCGTTCGCGCCATCCTCGAGCAGGTAGATCTCTCCACTGGGGCCTTGCTGCACGGCGCGGATGCGCGCGCCCATGTCCCACTGATCTGCCTTGCTCGCCCGATCGCCACGGATCCGCACATGGATAAGCGCCTGCCCCGACAGTGCGGGGATGAAGGCGTCGCCCTTCCACTGCGGGAACAAGGATCCGGTGTAGATCAAAAGCCCAGCCGGCGAGATCGACGGGTTCCAATATAGCTTCGGCGCTTCGAACCGGTCCCCTGACTTGTGATCGGGGATGTCCGTGCCGTCATAATTGCTGCCGTTGGAAGCGCGCGGCCAGCCATAATTTCGGCCGGGAAGGATCAGGTTGAGCTCGTCGCCGCCCTTCGGCCCCATCTCCGCTTCCCAAAGCCTGCCGTCCGGCGCGAAGGCGATTCCGAGCGGATTGCGGTGGCCGCTGCTGTAGGTCTCCGCAGGCGTGAGGTTCGGCCCAGGCCAGCGAACCGGCCGCCGGGCGGCGTTCACAGCCACGTGGCTATTCTCGGGCGGATCAATGACGTTGACGGTCGCGGCGCCAGTCCGCCCGGCGAACGGATTGCCGCCGGCCGGCTTGCCGTCGAGCGTCAGGTGCAAGATCTTGCCGAGCGGCTGGTCGGAATCCTGCGCGGGAAGGAAACGCTGGCGCTCACCGGCGCTTAGAAACAGGGAATTGCCGTCCGGTGCGAACGCGATGCGCGCGCCATAATGACCGCCCTGACCGCCTGACGGGTTATGCCAGATGGTCGTGACGTTCTCGAGCCGTGCCATGCCGCCGCTTCGCACTAGCCGTCCCCTTGCCAGCGCGAGGCCGGTGCCGCCCTCCTTCGACGCTTCGGAGAATGTCAGATAGACCTGCCCGTCCCTCGCAAAGCGCGGCGACACCACGACATCGAGCAGCCCGCCCTGCCCTTCGGCGACAACCGCAGGAGCGCCGGCGACGGGATGCTTCTCGCCAGTCGCCACATCGACCAGCAGGAGTTGTCCTCGCTTCTTCGTCACCAAAGCGGTGGTCGACCCGGGAAGGAAGCTCATTGCCCAAGGCGCCTTGAAGTTCGTCACCGGCGTTGCCGTGAAGGGCCTGTCGCTCGACTTGGCTGCCGAACCGCCGTTTTGCTGACTCGTGGTGCTCGCCGAGGTGCCGCAGGCGGCCAGTACGAGACAAAGACCATAACGTGCGACACGCATCCTCATTACGACTGCTCCGTTCTAGGCTGAGTGAACCCGCAGGAGGCATCTACGCACGAACATTCAATGGCGATGCGTCCCTGCAGCTTACTTTCGATAGCCACTGCGGTTCCGCCCTATGTCGTTCAACAGGGCGAAGCGAAAGCCCTCGCGCGCGATGCATTCGGCGGGAGGAAGGCACTCTTCGATCGACTATCCGGCGTGTTCGACAATGCCGGGATCGCCAAACGCCACATCGTCGCCCCTGCAGACTGGTATCTGTCGCGGCACGGCTGGCGGGACCGGAACGACGTCTACCTGAAGGCTGCCGAGCAGCTTTTTGTCGAGGCGGCAACCCGCGCGATCGACAAGGCAGGGCTCAAGCCTGACGAGATCGACGGCGTGGTGGCGGTTTCGACGACTGGCATCGCCACTCCCAGTCTGGACGCCCGCTGCGCGGCGCGAATGGGTTTCCGGAGCGACATCCGCCGCGTGCCAGTATTCGGTCTCGGCTGCGCCGGTGGAGTGAACGGTCTTGCACTCGCCTCGCAGTTGGCAGTCGCGAGCCCCGGCAGCGTCTGGCTCTTCGTGACAGTCGAGACCTGCTCGATCTCGATCCAGCTCGACAGCGATGACCCCGCAGCCGTCGTCGCGATGGCACTTTTCGGCGATGGCGCGGCGGCCGCGGTGGTCACCAGCGGCACTCACAGCCTCGCGCACATCAAAGGCTCGGCCGAAAAGCTGTGGCCCGACACGCTGCGGATCATGGGATGGGAGGTCGAGGACCCTGGCCTCGCCGTCGTTTTCGACCGCGCCATTCCGCCGTTCGTGGAAGCCGAACTTGCCGAAGCAGTGGACGGGATCACGACAGAGTTCGGCCTTCGTCGCGACCAGATCGACCGGTTCTGCTGCCATCCCGGCGGAGTGAAGGTGATCGACGCGATCGAAAGCGCGCTGCGGCTGAACCAGGGCGAGTTGAACCTGGAGCGAGAAGTGCTGCGAGACTTCGGCAACATGAGCGCGCCGACCGTTCTCTTCGTGCTTGAGCGCTTGCTGCAGCAGGGCCTTCCCGACCGCACGATGATGACGGCATTCGGGCCGGGCTTCACCTGTGCCGGAATGCTGCTCGAGGCGGCTTGACCCTCAACATCGTCATCCTGGCGCTCGTGACCTTCGAGCGCCTTCTCGAGCTGCCGCTTGCCAGCCGCAATACCAAGCGGCTGCTGGCGACGGGCGCGAAAGAGCACTCGCCCGGGCACTACCCCTTGATCGTCATGCTGCATGCGAGCTGGCTCGCCATCCTTTGGTGGCTGGGCACCAATCGTCCGATACAATTGCCGTGGCTCTTGCTGTTCGTGCTCATCGAATTGGGTCGTCTGTGGGTTCTCGCGACGCTTGGCAGCCGCTGGACCACGCGGATCATCGTGCTGCCCGGTGCACCGCTAGTGAGGCGGGGTCCTTATCGATTCAGCAACCATCCCAACTATCTCGTCGTGACCGCCGAGATTTTTGTGCTGCCGTTGGTATTCGGCCTTTGGCCGGTGGCAGTGATCTTCAGCCTACTCAACGCCGCCATGCTTGCCGTGCGAATTCGCGCAGAGAACCGGGCGCTGGCGCCTTTGCGGCGATAATCCCGACCGCATAACCGCAGCCTTGCCGTGACCATTCGACAAGCCTATATCGCAGCTCTCTCCTCGACATCGCTAGATGCCTGAGGCTGGGGCCCAACGGCTCCGGTCCGAGAGACGTTTGAGTTCCAGACGGGAGCGTCAGTGACAGACATTGCGGCTATCGCGAAGCAGATCGAGCCGGAGGTGAAGAGCCTCGGCTACGACCTCGTGCGCGTGGCGATGA
>DASVXN010000100.1:0-13580 GCA_036392635.1 Sphingomicrobium sp.
TCTACGCGCGGTCGCTGGGGATGCGGATCGTCCGCATCGTCGCGGTCAGTGACACCGGCAGCAGCTACGCGCCCCCGCCCCCGCCCATGCCGGTCATGATGGAAGCCCGCGTCGCCGGCGCTCCCATGACCAAGATCGAGCCCGGCGAGCAGAAGCTCCAGGTCAGCGTCGCCATGACCTTCGAACTGCAGTGATGCAGACCGTCAGGCGCGTGCGAACCTCGGCAGGATCGCGCGCGTGCTGCGGATGACCAGCGAGACGGCGAACATCGGGATGATCAGCTGCCATAGCTCCAGACCCAGCCGCACCTGAACATCCCTGAACAGCTGTGCGCGATGAACGGGCGTGCTGTGGATCCAGCGCCAGTCCGCAAACCATCGGGTGGAGCTGAACGGCCAGAAGTAAGCGACGCCCTGACCGCCATCGGTCATCATGTCCAAGATCCCGTGGCTTGCCATCGCTGCTCCGACGACGAGTCCCGCCGTCAGCGCGCGCACGCGCAATATCTGGTGAAGGGCGGCCGCAACGAGGCCGGCGACCAGCGCGGCAAAGAGGGAATGGGTGACGCCGCGATGACCGTAGATCGAATGCGGCGGGACCGCGAGCAGGCGTTTGAATAGGCCGTCGACGTCGGGAGCGGCGGCAGCAATCGCGGCGGCGATCACCAGTCTCCACGGCAGCGGCCGCCGAGCGGCAGCGACCGCTACGGCAATCGGCAGCAGCGCGTGTGTCGTGGTCATCGGCATAGGGGTGATCCGCTCCGTGCGCAGGCTTAAGTGGCGCTACGGCCGTGGGCAATGGCTCGAACGGGACACCGCGCGGTGACGTGGCAAGCTCGTCGCGGTCCCCCAAAAGGGAGCAAAACAAAGGGCCGCGCAGCACTGCCGCGCGGCCCTGGTCTTCAGCAAAACAAATCCGAGCTTAGCGCACGCTGCCCCTGCGGATCAGGTTCACGATCGCGAGAAGGATGATCGCGCCGAGGAGCGACCAAAGGAATGTCTCGATCGAGATACCGTTGTTGATGTTACCCTTGCCGAGCACGAAGCCGGCGATCACTGCGCCGACGATGCCGACGACGATGTTGAGCACGATACCCTGCTGGGCATCGGTGCGCATGATCAGGCTGGCGAGCCAGCCGCAAATGCCGCCTACGATGAGCCAGATGATGATACTCGTGAGCATCAGTCTTTCCCTCCTGTTTTCGACCGACCTCACGTGGTCAGCCGTTCGCGGCATCACAGACGCGTGATGCGCCGCGATTGTTCCGCAAACGGAAGGGTTCGTCCAGAAATTTGGTGAATCGTACTTAGGACTAGCTTGGCTCTTACTTGGCCGTAACGATCAATAGCGCTGCTGCTTCTCGTATTGGTCCCGGTACTGCTTGATGCGTGTGACACGAAGGCCGGGCATGCCGCTGCGGTCGACCGCGCGCTGCCAGCTGGTGAATTCCTCGAGGCTGAGCGTGTAGCGCTTGCAGGCCTCGTCGACCGTCAGGAGGCCGCCGGCGACGGCTGCCACGACCTCGGCCTTGCGGCGGACGACCCAGCGGGTGGTGCTCGCCGGCGGCAAGGAGTCGAGCGTCAGCGGCTCACCGAGCGGGCCGATGACCTGGGCCGGACGAATCTTCTGGTTCTCGAGCATCTCTCAGTCACACCTGCTTAATCATTGCTGCTGGCCGACGTTTAATCCGCGGCCGTTGAAAACATTCTGAAACGGGCTGGTTAACGCGCCGCTCAGTCCTCCTTACGCTCCTTTAACCCTGTCCCACCCTGGGCAAACGTGCCTCCAAGCAGCTTCACCGCCTCGTCCCAACCTTCACTCCCGGAGAGGTAGCAAGCGATCGCATCCTCCCTCGAGCGCTCCGCGCCGGCGCCTTTGTTGCCAAGCAGCGCCAGAAGCTCGTTCAGGCTGAGCGGCTCTTCCGCAGCGGCGCGAAAGTCGCCCTCATGTCGTGCCAAAACGTGCCCCCAACCCTTACCCCTGGTGACGCCGGTCTAGCGGGGAGGAGTGAAATTCGGGTAAAGAGCCCTGAAACCGGCTTTCCGATGCAGATCGATTTCCAGCTTGGCCGCCGTCTCGGCGATGCCCGGATCGTCGTCGCCATGTCAGGCGGCGTCGATAGTTCCGTCACGGCTGCGCTCGCGGCGCAGACGGGCGCGGAAGTCATCGGGGTGACGCTCCAGCTCTACGATCATGGCGAGGCGGTGCGGCGATCGGGCGCCTGCTGCGCAGGCCAGGACATTTATGACGCGCGGACGGTCGCTGACCGCCTCGGCATTGCGCACTATGTCCTCGACTACGAGAGCCGCTTTCGCGACGGCGTTATCGACCGCTTCGTCGACGAATATGCGCAGGGCCGCACGCCGGTGCCGTGCGCGAGCTGCAACCAGGGGGTGAAGTTCGTCGACCTCGTCGCCTTCGCGCGGGAGCTTGGCGCCGACTGCCTGGCCACGGGGCATTATGTCCGGCGCGTCCTGAACGGCGGCCGTGTCGAGCTGCACAAGGGCGCCGATCCTCGCCGCGACCAGAGCTACTTCCTCTACGGCACCACGCGCGAGCAGCTGGACTTCGTCCGCTTCCCGCTCGGTGACCTGCCGAAGGACGAGGTGCGGAGCATTGCTGCCGAGATCGGCCTCGAGGTTGCCGCGAAGCCCGACAGTCAGGACATCTGCTTCGTTCCGGACGGCGACTATGCCGGGCTGGTGAAGCGGCTGCGGCCCGAGACGGAAGCAGCGGGCGAGATCGTCGACCTGGATGGGCGCGTCCTTGGACGCCATCGTGGCGTCGTCCATTTCACCGTCGGCCAGCGGCGCGGCATCGAAATCGGCGGGCAGAAGGAGCCGCTGTACGTCGTGCGGATCGAGCCCGAGCAGGCGCGGATCGTCGTCGGGCCGAGGCGCGCGCTTGCGGTGGAGGCGCTGCGGGTCGCGGAATGGAACTGGCTCGGCGAGGACCAGCGCGAGGTCAGCGTGAAAGTGCGATCGCTTGCGCCTCCCGTGCTCGCCACGCGAGAGGGGGATTGGGTGCGCTTCGGCCAGGCTGAATATGGCGTCGCACCCGGGCAGGCGGCGGTTCTCTACGAAGGCACGCGTTTGCTCGGCGGCGGCTGGATCGCGGAAACCGAGGCCGCCCTGCAGAGCGCTGCGGCAGCGGCCTGACACGTCGCCGGCATTTGGCTAGACGTTCAGGCATGACTCGATTGGTCCTGATGATCGCGGCTGGGCTTTGCTGCTCCACCGCCGCGCCCGCGAAGACGCACGTTGCCGCGAAGAAGCACGTTTCTCCGAAGAAGCACGTTGCTTTGAAGAAGCAGGCGACACCGAAAACGCACGTACCGCCGGATACTCCAACTGGTCCCGATTTCCTCAAGCGCAACGGTGCGGCGAAAGGGGTCGTAACCACACCGAGCGGCCTAGAATATTTCGTTGTCGCCTCCGGGCCCAAGGCCGGAGCGCACCCGGCTGCGGACGACACCGTGACCCTCGACTACGAACTCACGCTGCCGAGCGGCGAGGTGGTGGACAGCAGCTATGCTCGGGGCGAGCCGCTGACGGGACAGGCGGGAAGCTTCGTCCCCGGCTTCACCGAGGCGCTGAAGCTCATGAGGCCTGGCGACGAGTGGATCGTTTGGGTTCCGCCGCAGCTCGGTTACGGCGAGAACGACACCGGTCCGATCCCCGGCAACAGCGTGCTGCGCTTCAAGCTGGCGCTGCATAGCGTCACGCCCGCCGGCCAATAGGTGCCCCCGCCGCTCAGCGCGGGAATCCTCCTCTTCCGCGAAGGGGAGGCAGGCAGCGAAGTGCTGCTGATCAAGCCGGGCGGGCCGTACTGGCGCAACAAGGACGCGGGAGCATGGATGATCCCGAAGGGCGCTGTCGAACCGGGTGAAGCGCCGGTCGAAGCCGCGCTGCGTGAGTTCGCCGAGGAAACCGGCACAAGGCTGACGGCGGTGCCTTTCCCGCTCGCTGTCGTGCGTCAAGCGGCGGGTAAGGTGGTGCACGCGTTCGCGGTGGAAGGCGATCTCGACTGCGCCGCGATCACGTCCAACGAGTTCGAGCTCGAATGGCCGCCCCGTAGCGGCAGCATGCAACGCTTTCCCGAGGTCGTAGAGGCGCGCTGGATGTCATTGCCCGAGGCGCGGGTCATGATGCTTCCGAGCCAGCTCCCGCTGCTCGACGCGCTGGAAGCGAAGCTGCCCGGCTAAAGCTGGAACTGACCGACGATCACCGTGTGGCATTGGCCGCCGAGGACCGCGCGGTCGCCCTCCTGCCGACAATTCAGCAGCCCGGTGCGCGCGCTCGCCTGTAGCGCTGTGAACTCGCTCCGGCCGAGTTTCTTCGTCCAGTAGGGCACCAGGGCAGCGTGCGCGGAGCCGGTTACCGGGTCCTCGTCGATGCCGAGATAGGGCACGAATACGCGGCTCGCGATGTCCTCCTCGCGGCCGCGCGCGGTCACTACGGCCATCCGGCGGATCTTCTTCAATGCGGCAAAATCCGGCTCCATCGCGAGCACCGCCGCCTCATCCTCAACCTCGACGATCGCCGCGTCATTGTATCCGTCGGCGAGCCACACCGGGCTGTCAGGCAGGCGAAGCGCAGCGCACAGATCCGGCTCACGCGCCTCGGTCAGGTTCGCGGCGCGCATGTCGAGCTCCAGCCGGTCCTCGTGCCGGGTGACGATCAGCACGCCGGACTTGGTCGAGAAGCGGACCCGGTGACCGGTCATCAAAATGTGCCCGGCTGCAATCGTGGCGTGACCGCATAGCTCGACTTCAGCGGCAGGCGTGAACCAGCGGAGATCGAAGTCCGCGTTCTCACTCTCGCTCGGCACCGTGAAGGCCGTCTCGCTGAGGTTATTCTCCGACGCGATCGCCTGCATGAGCCGATCGTCAAGCCAGCGTTCGAGCGGCATCACCGCGGCGGGATTGCCGGTCAAGGGCCGGTCGGCAAAAGCGTCCACCTGGAAGAAGGGAATGCTGGTCACTGGGATTGCTCCGTGATTTTCTGGGGCAGCAAGGTCTCCCTGTCGGTCTGCCCCTCGGGATCGACGTGGATGAGAATCTCCGTGCCGGGGAAACGCTCCTGAAGCTCCTCCTCGATGCGGTCGAGGCGGTCGTGTGCCTGTTTCACGGTCCAATCCGCCGGCACCCACACGTGGAACTGGACGAAACGCAGCGTGCCGCTCTTGCGGGTGCGGAGGTCATGGAGGCCATCGAGCTCCGGAAAGGCCGATGCGGCCGCGAGGAACTGCTGCCGCTCGTCCTCCGGCCATTCCCGGTCCATCAGCTGGTTCACGGCTTCGCTCGAGGCGCGCCAGGCGCCCCAGAGCAGCCATAGCGCGATGAGCAGCCCGAACACCGCATCGGCCCCGGCGAGCCGCAGGGCCTGATCCAGCACCAGCGCGGCGATGACCGCGCCGTTGAGCATCAGGTCGGACTTGTAGTGCACGTTGTCGGTCTTGATCGCGACCGATCCGGTACGCGCGATCACCTGGCGCTGGTACCAGAGCAGCGCGAAGGTGCCCACGATCGCGATCAGCGACACGGCGATGCCGTCCGCCATGGCTTCGGTCTTCGCGCCGGTGATGAGTCGGTCTACGGCGCGCCACCCTATGCCGATCGCCGATACGGTGATCAGCACCACCTGGGCGAGCGCCACCAGCGCCTCGGCCTTGCCGTGCCCGAACCGGTGGTCGAGGTCGGCTGGCATCGCGGCGATGCGAACGCCCAGCAAGGTCGTCAGGCTCGCGATCACGTCGAGCGCAGTGTCGGCGAGCGAGCCGAGCATCGCGGTCGATCCGGTGCGATAGGCAGCCCAGGTCTTGGCCACGAGCAGCACCAGCGCAAGCGTGACGCTGGCCAGTGCGGCCCGCGTCGAGTGGACCGAATGCTCGGCAGCGACCTTGGCCGTCGTCAAGGGTAGAGCAACCCTTCGGTCCATCCGCGAGCGTCCGGCACGAACAGGCGACGCTCATGCAAGCGGTACTGCCGGTCCTGCCAGAACTCGATCCGTTGCGGGATCACCCGGTAGCCGCCCCAGTGGGGCGGCCGCGGCACGTCCTGGCCGTCGAACCGCTGCTTCACTTCCTCGAACCGCTGCTCGAACGTGGCGCGGCTGTCGAGCGGCCGCGACTGGTCGGATGCCCAGGCGCCGAGGCGGGATTCCCGCGCCCGCGTCGCGAAATAGGCATCGGCCTGAGAAGCCGGCACGCGTTCAACGGGTCCTTCGACGCGCACCTGCCGCCGCAGCGACTTCCAATGCAGCAGCAGTGCCGCCTTCGCATTCTCGCTAAGCTGCTCGCCCTTGGCGCTCTGCTCGTTGGTGTAGAAGACGAATCCTTCGGGGCCATGACCCTTGAGGAGCACCATCCGCACGTGCGGCTGACCATCGGCCCCCGCGGTTGCCAGCGACATCGCCTCGGGATCGTTGGGTTCGCTTGCGCGCGCCTCGGCGAACCACTCTTCGAACAGGGCGAAAGGATCGGTGGCCATGCTTGCGCGGCATTAGTCTTGGCGCCTTGCCAACGGCAACCCATCTGGTCAGCTAAGGACTGTTACGGCATGGGAGCACAATGGCACTCGACCTCTACCAGCGCTTGGGGCTGAAACGCGGCGCGAGCGAAGCGGAGATCAAGAAGGCCTATCGGAGCCTCGCCAAGCAGCTTCACCCCGATCGCAACAAGGACAATCCGAACGCCGCCAAGCGCTTCGGCGAAATCACGCATGCGTATGACCTGCTCTCCGACAAGGACAAGCGAGCGCGCTACGACCGCGGCGAGATCGACGAGGACGGCAATCCCAAGATGCCGTTCGGCGGCGGTTACGGCGGCTACTCGCAGGGTGCCGGGGGGGCGCAGCCCGGCGGCGCGCAAGGGTTCGAGAACTTCAACTTCGGCGGGGCGGAAACCGCGGACCTGAGCGACCTGTTCGACGGGCTATTCGGCGGCGGCGCTGCCGGAGCGCGTCAGCGTGGCGGCCCCTTTGGCGGCTTCCGTCAGCGCGGGCGAGCACCGCAGAAGGGCGCCGACGTCGCATATCGGCTCAAGGTCCCGTTCGAAGACGCGGTGGCGTTGAAGCCGCAGCGGATCACGCTTGGGGATGGCAAGACGATCGACCTCAAGCTTCCCCAAGGCCTGGAAGACGGCACGCGCATCCGCCTTACCGGCAAGGGCGAGGAGGGGCCGGACGGACGAGGCGACGCGATCGTCACCGTCGAGATCGCACCGCACCCTTTCTACACGCGCGACGGCACGAACATTCGGCTGGAACTTCCCATCACCCTCAAGGAAGCGGTGCTTGGCGCCAAGGTGAAGGTGCCGACGCCCGAGGGCGCAGTCATGCTGACGGTCCCGAAGGGCACGACCTCCGGCAAGGTCTTGCGCCTCAAGGAGCGCGGCTTCGTGGGCAAGGACGGCAAGCGCGGCGACCAGCTGGTGGCGGTGGAGATCGCGATCCCGCCCGACGATCCCGAGCTGCAGCGCTTCGCTGAGAGCTGGAACGCGGCCGGCAACCCGCGAGCGGCGCTTGGTGTTTAGCCTGGCCTGAATGAGAGAAACTTCACCTCAGTCCCCGGAAGCCCGTCGCAAGCGCCTCGCCAGCATGCGCGCAGCCTTCGGGACGGAGGTCGAGGAGAAGCTGAAGCCGCGCCTCACGGCCTGGGAGGTGATCAAGCGCGTCGCTATCGGCGTCTACAACGACGGCTTCATCCACGCCGGCAACCTTGCCTATCTCTCGATCGTCGCGCTGTTCCCGTTTTTCATTTTCGCCGCGGCCGTCGCGCACCTCTTCGGGCAGAGCCAGGACGCGATGCTGACGGTGACCAACGTTCTGCGACGGCTTCCTCCCGACGTTGCATCCACCTTGCGCGAGCCCATTAGCGAAGTGCTGACGGTTCGGACGGGCACGCTCCTGTGGCTTGGGGGCCTCGTCGGCCTTTGGACGGCGACCAGCTTCGTCGAGACCATCCGCGACATCCTGCGCCGCGCCTATGGCGTGAAGTTCTGCTCGCCGTTCTGGGAATATCGCCTCGGCTCCATGCTCGTGATCCTCGGCGCCGTGCTGCTGCTGATGATTGCATTCGCAGCGAGCGCGGCGCTCGCGATCGCGCACCAATTCATCATAGCCTACTTCCCGTTCGCTCAGGGTCTGGCGACGACGCTCGGCATCTCGCGGCTAGTGCCCGCGGCCACCCTGTTCTTCACCTTCTATGTATTGTTCTACGCCCTGACGCCGGCGCGCTACCGCAAGCGCGATTGCCGCAAGTGGCCCGGCGCCTTGCTCATCACAGCCTGGTGGCTGGCGACCGTCGAGCTCCTGCCGCTCGTTCTCACCTGGTTCGGCGGGTACAGCCGCACCTACGGCAGCCTTGCCGGCGTGATGATTTCACTCATCTTCTTCTTCGTGGTCGGGCTAGGTGTCGTTATCGGCGCCGAACTCAATGCGGCGCTGGCAGAAAGCGGCGCGACCGCGCTAAAGGGTGAGATCTACACGGGGCCGTACACGGACGAACTCGAAGTCGAGGAGCCGCAGCCCGGCGAGGATGTCGAACCCGTACTGGTGGAAAGAGGGGGAGCGAAGCTTTGACGGGACTGATGAGTGGCAAGCGCGGATTGATCATGGGGCTTGCCAACGATCGTTCGCTCGCCTGGGGAATTGCGCAGGCGCTCGGCAAGCAAGGTGCGGAGCTTGCCTTCTCTTACCAGGGTGAATCGCTCGAGAAGCGCGTGCGGCCGCTTGCGGCAGAGCTTGGGTCAGACTTGCTCGTCGATTGCGACGTGTCGGACATGAAGGCGCTCGACCGGACCTTCGATCAGCTGAAGGAGCGCTGGGGCGGGCTTGATTTCGTCGTCCACGCGATCGGCTTCTCCGACAAGAATGAGCTTCGCGGCAAGTTCGTCGAGACGTCGATGGACAATTTCCTGATGACCATGAACATCTCGGTCTACAGCTTCGTCGCCGTCGCGCAGCGCGCGCGGGCGCTGATGAGCCCCGGCGGATCGATGCTGACCCTCTCCTACTACGGCGCAGAGAAGGTCATCCCGCACTACAACGTCATGGGCGTTGCCAAGTCGGCGCTCGAAACGTCGGTGAAGTATCTCGCGGCGGATCTCGGACCCGAGGGCATACGGGTGAACGCCATTTCCGCCGGTCCGATCAAGACGCTTGCGGCGAGCGGGATCGGCGACTTCCGCTACATCATGAAGTGGAACGAATATAACGCGCCGCTCCGCCGCAACGTCACGATCGAGGATGTCGGGGGTGCGGGGCTCTACCTGCTTTCCGACCTCGCCTCAGGCGTCACCGGCGAGATCCACCACGTAGACGCGGGCTACAACGTGGTCGGCATGAAGGCCGAGGACGCGCCCGACATCGCGACCGTTTGATGATCGCCCGCCGCGTTCGAGTGACCGGACGCGTGCAGGGGGTGTTCTTCCGTGCCTGGACGCGAGACGAGGCACGCAGCCTTCAGGTGAGCGGCTGGGTGCGGAACTCTAGCGACGGTTCGGTCGAGGCGCATGTTGAAGGCGACGAGCCCGCCGTAAACGAACTCGTCGACCGGCTACGCGAGGGGCCGCCGCACGCCCGGGTGGATCGGGTTGATCTCAGCGATGCTGCCGTCGAAGGACTGAAGACCTTCGACGTTCGGCACTAGCCGGCGAACGGATCCCGTACGAGGATCGTGTCGTCGCGCTCGGGCGAGGTGCTGACCAGCGCGACCGGGCAGCGGATGAGCTCTTCGATGCGGCGCACGTATTTGATCGCCCGGGCCGGTAGGTCGGCCCAGCTACGGGCGCCTCGCGTTGAGCCGTCCCAGCCCTCGATCTCCTCGAAGACCGGTTCCACCCGCAACTGGTCGGCCGCGTGGGGCGGAAGGTAGTCGAACTCCTTGCCGTCGATGCGATAGCCGGTGCAGATCTTCACCGTCTCGAAGCCATCGAGCACATCGAGTTTGGTGAGCGCGACGCCGGTGACGCCGCTGACCGCGACGGCCTGCCGCACCAGCACCGCGTCGAACCAGCCGCAGCGGCGTTTGCGCCCGGTCACGGTACCGAATTCATGGCCGCGCTCTCCGAGCTTCTGGCCCGTATCGTTGTCCTGCTCGGTCGGGAAAGGGCCGGAACCGACGCGTGTCGTGTACGCCTTGACGATGCCGAGCACGAAGCCGGCCGCGCCCGGGCCCATGCCGCTCCCTGCGCCGACCGTTCCCGCGACCGTGTTGGAGGAAGTGACGAACGGATAGGTGCCGTGGTCAACGTCGAGCAGCACGCCCTGCGCCCCTTCGAACAGCACCCGCCGTCCCCGTGACCGCGCCTCATCGAGGTCGCGCCACACCGGCTTGGCATATTGCAGGACGAATTCGGCAATCTCGGCAAGGTCGTTCTTGAGTCGCTCACGGTCGACGGGCGGCTCGCCGAACCCGGCGCGCAGGGCATCGTGGTGCGCGCACAGGCGGTCGAGCAAGGGCCCCAGGTCGTCCAGCTGCGCGAGGTCGCAGACGCGGATCGCACGGCGGCCGACCTTGTCCTCGTAGGCCGGGCCGATACCGCGGCGCGTCGTGCCGATCTTGCCCGCGCCGGAAGCATCCTCGCGGAGGGCATCGAGATCGCGGTGGATGGGCAGGATCAGCGGGCAGGTCTCCGCGATGCGCAGCACCTCTGGCGTGACGTCGATGCCCTGCTCGCGAATTTTCTCGACCTCGGCGCGCAGCGCCCACGGATCGAGCACCACCCCGTTGCCAATGACCGAAGGCGTCCCGCGCACGATCCCCGAGGGGAGCAGCGACAGCTTGTACGTCTGGTTGCCTATGACAAGCGTGTGGCCGGCGTTGTGCCCGCCCTGGAAGCGCACGACCATGTCGGCCCGGCTGGCGAGCCAGTCCACGATCTTGCCCTTGCCTTCGTCACCCCATTGGGCGCCGATGACGGTGACGTTTCCCACGTGCGTTCCTTACAGTCTGAGAGCCCGGGCGCTCCTAGGGTGCAGGGCGCGGCGCGTCCAGCGGCACTGGATCGTTGCCGCAACGGAACAGACAACGGCCGTTGCGCGTAGTGCTCTTCCGACGCCCGGCCCAGGGCGTTCGACTCGAACAATGGGGAACTGATCATGAAGACTGTCACTGTGGTTGCGATGGCGCTGGCGATCGGTGCGCTTGGCGCTTGCAACAAGAGCCCGAGCGAGCAGGCGGCGGACAACATCGAAGCCAACGCCAGCGCTGCTGCCGAGAACGTCGAGGACGCGACGGCCAACGCGGCCGAGCAGATCGAGGCCAACAGCGAGAACGCTTCCGACCAGGTGAAGGCCGCCGGCGAGAACCAGGCCGACGCGATCAAGAACGCTGGCGAGCAGAAGGCCGACGCTGTCCGCAACGCCGGCGACAACGCTCACTAAGTTCGCTTCTCAGCCCCGTTCGCTGCTGCGGAATGCGGCATAGCTGCCGTAGCTCGCCACGGCGAACGGGACGAAATAGGTGAGGATCAACCTCCACCAGATCGGCCAGTGACCGGAGACGATCTCCGGTCCCTGGTTGATCGCGTTCAGCACCGTCCCGATGATCGCGGCCACGACAAGCGAGCGCCTGACCGACGGCCACGCAAACGTCCTCTTCAGTGCCTCGCGCTGTGAGCTCATCGTCAGAAGCTGAGCGGCACCACTTCACGCACGCCGGGCAGCGCGCGCAGCTGCTGCGAAACCTCAGGACTGATCAGGTCGTCGACGGCAACCAGCGCGATGGCCTCGCCTGCTTCCTTGCGCCGCCCGAGGTTGAACGTTGCGATGTTGATCGCGTTTTCGCCGAGCTTCGTGCCGAGCGCCCCGATGAACCCCGGCTGGTCGTTGTTGACGATGTAGATCATCTGCCCGGTCAGCTCAGCCTCGACAGGGATGTCGAAGATCTTCACCAGCCGCGCCGCGCGGTTACCGAAGAGCGTGCCTTCGACACGCTTGGCCCCTTGCGCGGTGCCGACGGTCACCGCGACCAGCGTGTGATAATCGCCTTCACCCTCGCGCCGGATTTCGCGGACGGCGATCCCGCGCTCCTTCGCCAGGAACGGCGCGTTGACCATGTTCACCGTGTCCGACCATGTGCGCATGACGCCAGCAAGCACCGCGCCCGTGATCGGCTTGATGTTGAGCTCCGCTGCGGCGCCCTCGACCTCGATATCGATCGACCGGATCTCGGTCCCGGCGACCTGGCCGACGAGCCGTCCGAGCTTCTCGGCAAGCGCCATGTAGGGCTTCAGCCGCGGCGCTTCCTCAGCCGACAGCGACGGCACGTTCACCGCGTTGGTGATCCCGCCGAGCAGCAGGAAGTCGCTCATCTGCTCCGCGACCTGGATCGCGACGTTGACCTGCGCTTCCGTCGTCGAAGCGCCTAGGTGTGGCGTGCAGATCAGCCCGGGAGTCCCGAACAGTGGGCTTTCCTTGGCCGGCTCCTGCGCGAACACGTCGAGCGCCGCGCCAGCGATGTGACCACTTTCGAGACCCTCCTTGAGCGCCGCCTCATCGATCAGCCCGCCGCGCGCGCAGTTGACGATACGGACGCCCTTTTTGGTCTTGGCGAGGTTTTCGCGGCTGAGAATGCCGCGCGTCTGATCGGTCAGCGGCGTGTGCAGCGTGATGAAGTCGGCGCGGGCGAGCAGCTCGTCCAACTCGACCTTGTCGACGCCGAGCTCGACGGCGCGCTCGGGCGATAGGAACGGGTCGTAGGCCGCGACCTTCATCTTCAGACCATGGGCGCGGTCGGCGACGATCGAGCCGATGTTGCCGCAGCCGATCAGCCCCAGCGTCTTGCCCGCAAGCTCGACGCCCATGAAGCGGTTCTTCTCCCACTTGCCGGCCTGCGTTGACTGGTCGGCCTGCGGGATCTCGCGGGCGAGCGCGAACAGCATGGCGATGGCATGTTCGGCCGTCGTGATCGAGTTGCCGAAGGGCGTGTTCATGACCACGATGCCCCGCGCGCTCGCCGCCGGAATGTCGATCGTGTCGACGCCGATGCCGGCGCGGCCGATCACCTTCAGTCGGGGTAGCGCTGCGTCCATCGCCGCGGCGTTGATCCGGGTCGAACTGCGCACGGCGACGCCGTCATAGTCGCCAATGATTGCGTTGAGCTCGTCGGGCGTGAGGCCGGGCTTCTCATCGACGACGATGCCGCGCTCCCGAAAGATCGCAGCGGCGCGCGGGTCCATCTTGTCGGCGATGAGAACTTTCACTTGTTCGGTCATATGTCACATCCATTCGCCCTCAGCGTCAGAGGGCTGTCTTGAAGTCAGAAGGGTGAAGTGGCGTGCTGCTCAGCCCGAGTGGGCTTAAGAGCGGGTCTCCTCGAAGGCCCAATCGAGCCACGGGCCGAGCGCTTCAATATCCGCAGTGTCGACCGTCGCTCCGCACCAGATACGAAGCCCTGGCGGCGCATCGCGATAGCCGGCGATGTCGTAGGCGGCGCCTTCCTTCTCCAGCAGGCCGGCGAAGGCCTTGATGAAGTCGGCATCGGCGCCGTCGACGCTGAGGCAGACCGACGTGGTCGAGCGGCTCGCCGGATCGGCGGCCAGATGGCTGAGCCACTCACGCTCCTGGACGATGCGGT
>DASVXN010000101.1:0-1673 GCA_036392635.1 Sphingomicrobium sp.
GTGCCGGCCATGCTCGCAGCCGCGAGCGCTTTCTGGCCTTGCACGAGATCGCGCGAGGCGGTTGCGCGAGCGAAGTGGCCGAGCGCAGCGGCCGGCACCCGCAGACTGTGATGGGGTGGCTGCACCGCTACAACCAAGGCGGTCCCGAGGCGGTGCCGTATCGGCGCACGGGAGGCCGTCCCCCATAGGCATTAACTTACCGCTTGACGCGACGCGAATCGGCACGATTCCTGGGAGAGATGCAGAACACAGCATCTCTCCCGGCGGATCAGTTCGACGAGTTGCTTCACCGGTTGCCTGCGGGGCTGGATCTCGATCAGCTCGCGCAGCAGACCAAAGCCATCCAACGCAAGCGCGCGTTGACCAGCGGCCCCGACCTGCTGCGCCTGGCGCTGGCGCGCGGCCCCGGTGGCTTGTCTTTGAGCGAGGCGGCCGCCTGGGCAACCATGCTCGGCCTAGCCAGGATGAGCGATCCGGCGGTCAAGAAGCGGCTCGACAAGGCAGTGGCGTTCCTCGACGCCGTGATGGCCAGCCTGCTGGCAGAGCAAGCGCCCGGTACCGCGGTGCACTGGCCCGGACGCGTCCTGCGCAATGCGGACGGCAGTTGCTACTGCGAGCGCGGCAGCAAGACGACCAGTTGGCGGCTGCACGCGGTCTACGACCTCGGGCGCGGTGGCTTCTCGCACCTGGAGCTGACCGACAATCACGGTGCCGAGGCGATCGAGCGCGGCGTGCCGATCCCGGGCGAGGTCCGCATTGGCGACCGCAATTTTGCCCGTGCCGCGAGCCTGCGACGCTTCCGCCAGCAAAGTGCGGACCAGACGGATTTCATCGTTCGGGTAGGCTGGAATGCCCTCAGTCTGACCCGCCTGGATGGGACCGACTTCGATCTCATCGCCCATCTCGGTACGCTGCCGGCCGACATGGTGCGGCATGAAGTGCTGCTGCGCGCCACGGTTGGTCCGCTGGACCCGCCTTTGCCGTTGCGTCTGGTGATCCAACGCAAGGCGCCGGAGGCGACGGCAACGACGCGCAAGAAGCTGCTCAAAGAGGCATCACGCAAGCAGAAGGTGCTGGATCCCCGCAGCCTGATCGCGGCCGAGTTCATGATCCTGGGCACCTCTCTGCCGGCCGAGGGCTATCCCTCCACGGACGTGCTCGCCGTCTATCGCCTGCGCTGGCAGATCGAGCTGGCCTTCAAGCGGCTGAAATCGCTGCTGCGGATGGGGCGCCTGCCGACCCGCACCGACCGGGCGTCGCGAAGTTGGCTCACCGCACATCTCATTCTGGCCTTGTTGTGCGACGATCTCAGCCAGGAGTTCCTGGACTCTTCCCCCTGAGGACTTGCTCGACGCCGCTTACATCCCTTCGCTATGGCGGGTGTGGAATATCGGCCGCCGCGCCTTGCTGCTGGCGGTCATCGGTGGCCTCACGGTCGATGACCTGCTGCGCGCCGATCCCAATGTGCACCGCCGCCTCGCCCATGCCAGGCGACAACGAAAACCGCAGGTTCGGTACCCTCTGCGGCAATAAGTTAACGCCTATGGGGACAGCCCCTCACCCCGGCCCTCTCCCCGCTGGCGCGAGGAGAGGGAGAGCAAAGAGGCCGTCCACGCGCGATCGGCAAAAATCGCGTAGCATTGCGACCGCGTTCCCTCTCCCCGCTTGCGGGG
>DASVXN010000102.1:0-8183 GCA_036392635.1 Sphingomicrobium sp.
GCATCGTGGAAATTGAGCCCTCGTCGTCCCTGCGCCGCATAGTCCAGCGCTTCGCCGATGGTGCCGAAGTCGGCGAGACGGCGGGGGTGGCTGTCGAGCGTTGGCGTAGCGCCGGCAGGCGCAAGTTCCTTGATCGCTGAAATATTGCGCTCGAGCACGCAGTTGGTTTCCCTGCTAATTTCCGTCCCTTAGGCCGCGCGGCGCGCAGCCCTTTCCCCTTGGCGACCCACTGTGGCACAAAAAGGGCCGTCATGGCATTCACCACGGGCCGCCGTATCCCGCCGCAGCTGAACGACAGCAGTCTTCAGGAACTGGCGCTGCGCTACGTCGGCAAATATGCGACCACCCGCGCAAAGCTGCGCACCTATTTGTCGCGCAAGGTCCGCGAGCGCGGCTGGCAGGGCTCTTCCGGACCGGACGTCGATGCACTTGCAGAACGCTTCGCCGAGCTCGGCTACATCGACGACGCCGCTTATGCGCTGATCAAATCCCGCTCTCTCGCCGGTCGCGGCTACGGCAAGCGCCGGCTCAGCGACAAGTTGCGGCTCGACGGTGTCAGCGACAGTGACGGAGCCGCCGCGCACGACCATGCCGATCGGGAGGCTGTCGCGGTGGCGTTGCGATTTGCGGAGCGGCGCAAGATTGGCCCGTTCGCCTCGACGGCCGCTGATCCGGCGCTCCGGCAGAAGTGGGTCGGCGCGCTGGTTCGGGCAGGGCACCCGTTCGGAATGGCGCAAGCGATTGCCCGCATGCCGCCGGGCACCGATGTTGATCTCGACGAGCTGAATGAACTCTTTGGCGGCTCGGACCGTAACCTGGATTAAGTTTTTCGCGGGAAAGTCGGTTTGCCGACAGAGCCGCACATGATAGAAGCGCCGGATGGTGCGTACCTCAGTTCTACTCGCCGAAGGGGGCAATGACCACGCAATGGAGTCGGACGAACGCTCGGCTCCCGCTGAGATGCAGCCCATCAGCGGGCGAGTGAAATGGTTCGACGCAACGCGCGGCTTTGGTTTCCTGGTTAGCGACGACGTCGACGGCGACGTGCTGCTCCACTTCAGCGTGCTGAGGGAGCATGGCCGCAGGAGCGTGCCCGAAGGCGCGATCATCGAATGCGTCCCAGTGAAGCTCGAGCGGGGTCTGCAGGCGAAGAGGGTGATCTCGATCGATACCTCCTCGGCCTTGCCGCAACAGCCGCGCTCGTCCATGCCCGCCGGAGAGCGCGCGGACCGCAAGGCGCTTGCGGAAACTGCCGGAGCGTTCGAGCCGGTGGAGGTGAAATGGTTCAACCGCGTTCGCGGCTATGGCTTCGTCAAGCGGCCCGATCAGTCGGGCGGCGAGGACGTGTTCGTTCATATGGAAACGGTGCGGACCTCGCACTTGCCGGAACTGCAGCCCGGCCAGCATCTCGAAGCGCGGATCGCGCCGAGCAACAAGGGACTCACCGCGATCGAACTGCGCGAGTCCGGCGCACCGGCGTAGCCGCCGCTTCGCTCGTCGCGCTCATCGCCTGCAGCCCCCAAGCCCCTGCACAGAACGCGCCTGCGAACGCCGCGCCTGCCGTGGTAGCTGACCCGCGTGCGCAGACCGGCCTTCAGGAAGTGCCGCTGACGATCCGTTCGCGGAGTGGCGAACATCGCTTCACCGTCGAAGTGGCCGCGACTGCGGACCAGCAAGAGCGCGGCCTGATGTTCCGCAAGTCGCTTGCGGGCGACCGCGGGATGATCTTCCCCTATGCTCCGCCGCAGCAGGTGGCGTTCTGGATGAAGAACACCCTGATTCCGCTCGACATCGTCTACATTCGAGCGGACGGCACGATCGCTCGGATCGTCAATGCGGAGCCGATGGACCTCACTCCGCTTCCCTCGGGCGAGCCCATCGTCGTCGTCCTTGAAATTCGCGGCGGCAGGGCGGCTGAGCTGGGGATCAAGGAAGGCGATAAGGTCAGCTGGCCGCACTAGCTTGCTTCGCCCCAAGCGCGGGGGCTAAGGCGCTCACCATGGGTTTCTGGTCGAGAACATTTACCTGGTGGAACGGAGCGACCTGGGGAACGGCGCTGTTCACGCGCCGCTTCGGCAACGAGGTCGGTCGCGATGAGGACGGCAACGTCTACTACCAGGACAAGAAGCATCCGCAGCGCCGCTGGGTGATCTACAACGGTTCCAACGACGGAAGCCGGGTCGCGCCGGGCTGGCAGCTGTGGCTCAAGGGCACGATCGACGATCTGCCGGAGAAGGTCCTGCCGCCAGCCCGAAAGTTCCAGCAGAAGCCGACTCATAACCTAACCGGCACGATGGCTGCGTTCCGCCCGGACGGCGCGCTCGGCTCGGGCAAGATCCGGCCGGCTTCGACCGGAGACTACGAGCCCTGGATCCCCGAATAAGCGTGAAGCCGGCTGCCGTATCCCTGCTCGTCGCGCTTGCGCTTGCCGCGTGCGGCAAAGGGCAACCGGAGCAAAACGCTCCGCTTCCTGCCTCGAAGCAGCCTGGGTCGACTGCCAAAGGCCAGGGTGGCGTGACCCCCATGGCGCAGCGGACCGCGGTGCTCGGCATCCTCAACAAGCGCAACGGGATCGTGCAGAACGTCACCCTGCGGCCCGGTCAGTCGGTCCGGTGGAAAGACGCCATCGTGCGCCTCAGGGCCTGCGAAGCGACGGCTCCCTGGGAAGATGAGAAGCTGACAGGTGCGTTCGTCCAACTCGACGTTCAGCAGCCCGACAAGCAGTGGAGCCGCGTCTTCTCGGGCTGGCTCTACAAGGAATCGCCGTCGCTCAACGTGGTCGAGCACCCCGTCTACGACGTCTGGCCCAAGAGCTGCGCGATGACGTACCCCGCGGGGCCTGCGGCCCCGGCCGCCCCGGCGAGTTCCAGCAGCCTGTCGAGTGCCAAGAAGTCGGGAGCGCCTTCGGGCGTGCGGCCGAGCGCTTCCACCAATGCTCCGGTTGCGGGCACGCCGACCGAAGCGCCGCGGCCGAGTGCCGCCGACAACAACGCGACGTAGGTTTCCCGCGGGACGCTGATCGCGCCGAGCGACGCAAGATGCTCAGTCATGAATTGGCAATCCAGCAGCGTGAAATTCCCCGTCCTGAGCCGCGCGACCAGCCAGGCGAGCGCGACCTTGGAAGCATCGGTCGCGCGGCTGAACATGCTTTCACCGAAGAACGCGCGTCCGAGCTTGACGCCGTAAAGGCCCCCGACCAGCGCGCCACCTTGCCATACCTCGACCGAGTGCGCGTGGCCGGACGAATGCAGCGCGAGCATCGCCCGTTCCAGTTCGTCGTTGATCCACGTTTCCTCGCGATCGGCGCAGGCGTTGATGACCTCCGCGAAGCTAATGTCGTGGGTGACCGCAAACCGCCCCGACCGCAGAGTCTGCCGAAGGGACCTCGACATGTGGAACCCGTCCAGAGGGATGATCGCCCGGTTCCGTGGCTCGACCCAGAATAGCTCGGCCGCAACGCGACTGTCCGCCATCGGGAAGATTCCCGTGGCGTAACCCTGCAGCAGCAAGCGCGGGTCGAGACGACTCATGCGAGTGCTCTTAGCGGCCTTGTCGCATTGCCGTAATGACGCGCGTTAGAGGATCTCCCGGACCTTGTCCTGCGGCCGGCACAAGCGAACGCCGTTCTGCGTCTCGACGATCGGGCGTTCGATCAGGATCGGATGTGCGACCATCGCGTCCAGCACCTGGTCGTCGGTGACATCCTCGCGGGTCAGTCCGAGCTCCGCCGCGAGCGGCTCCTTGGCGCGCAAACCTTCGCGCGGCGTGATGCCTGCGCGCTTGTACAAGCGTGCCAGCTCGTCGCGGGCAGGAGGCGTCTTCAGATATTCGTGAACCCACACATCGCAGCCGGAATCCCGCAGGATTTCGAGCGTCTTCCTGGACGTGCCGCACATCGGGTTATGAAAAATTGTGGCCTTCATGGAATGATGTTCCTCGCGTCGATACAGAAGCTTAAATCCAGAGTTAACGCCGCTAATGCCGCGCTGCAGACAGCCATCGTCCCGCGGGCGGAACGATGAGCGTTTCGCGTCGTTTTCGCGCTTGTAACATGCACCGTCGTCGGCGGAAGGCGGCAGCGTGCGCATGTTCCAGCAGTTCCATTTGAACGGGAGAACAAGCGATGCAGAAATCCCTATTTGCCCTGGCGCTGGGAAGCACCGCCATGTTGGGCGCGTGCGCGAGCAATCCCGCGGTTACCCGCGATGCGGCGATTGGCGCCGCAGGCGGCGCCGCGATTGGCGCGGTGGTTCCGGGCGTCAGCACGATCGAAGGCGCCGCGGTCGGTGCTGCGATCGGCGGTCTTGCCGGTGCCACCTGGTCGGACCCGAACAATTCGGGTTACGTGACCGGCTACACCTACAACGGCCAATATTATCCGGGTACGCCTCCGGGATACGATCCGGCCACCCACAGCGTTCTTCAGAGCGCGGCGACCGGTGCTCTCGGCGGTGCGGCGCTCGGCGCGGCTGCCGGCGCGCTCATCCCGGGCGTCAGCGTCCTTCAGGGCGCGGTCATTGGCGCGGCGGTCGGCGGTCTCGCCGGCGCGGTCTGGGCCGACCGGAACAACGACGGCGTAGTGGACGGATATGTCTACAACGGGCAATATTACACGGGTGCGCCGGCATCCGCTGCCCCGGCACCGGCTCCGGCTCCAATGCCGGCTCCGATGCCGTCACGCAGCGGTGAGCGCGGCTAAAATCGGACCCCATCAAAGCGGGTCTTTGATGGGAAGTTTGATTGGAGAACGCGTGATTCGTTTGCGTCATGAGTGCACCGGCCGTCGGCCGGTGCACTTTTTTCAGAAGCTCGCCATTGCTGCCACCGCGCTGACGGCCGTGGCTGTGCCGGCGAGCGCGTCCGCCGCGACCGGAGTGCCGGCGCCGACCGCGGTTGCAGCGCGCACTGGCGGCCAGAGCGTCGCCGACTTTTACCGCGGGCGGAACAACTACCCCCTGTGGCTGTCGCCCACTGCCGGAAACGCGGCCGAGCAGCTGGTAAACTTGCTTGATACCGCAAGCCTCGATGGCCTCGATCCGCAGAAGTACCAGGTCGATTCCCTGCGCCAGGCCATCGCCGCCGCACGAACGGGCAAGCGCAAGCGAGTCGAAGAGGCCGACCAGCGGCTGTCGGCGGCCTTCGTCACCTATGTCAGCGACCTCCGGCAAGCACCGGATACCGGCGTCACCTATGTCGACGCGAGCCTCAGGCCTGTGCCGCCGACGCCACTCGGCGCGCTGCTGAGCGCCACCATCGCGCCGTCTCTGTCCGAATATGTGCGCTCGCTCGGCTGGATGAACCCGGTCTACGCTCAGCTGCGCGAGGCGCTGGCCAACCACAGCTATACGACGGACGAGCAGCGCCAGCTCATCGCCCTCAACCTGCAGCGGGCGCGAGCGCTTCCGGCCGGCAAGCAGCGCTACGTCCTCGTCAACGCCGCGCAGCAGCGCCTCTACATGTACGAGAACGGCAAGCCGGTGGACTCGATGGTCGTCGTCGTCGGCAAGCCCAAGTGGCCGACGCCGATGCTGACCGCCTACATCCGCTATGCCGCGCTGAACCCTTACTGGTACGTGCCTTCGGACCTCGCCGGTGAGGACGTCGGCCAGTTCGTGGTCAAATACGGCCTCAAATATCTGAACGACTATGGGTACGAGGTTGTCGACGACTGGACCCCCAACCCGACGATCATCGATCCAAAGACCATCGACTGGAAGGGCGTTGTCGACGGCAAGGTGGAGGTGCTGATCCGTCAGAAGCCGGGGCCGAAGAACTTCATGGGCCGAATGAAGTTCATGTTCCCCAACAAGTTCGGCGTCTACCTCCACGACAACCCGCGCCGCGAGCTGTTCCTGAAGTCCACCCGCTATTTCAGCGGCGGCTGCGTGCGGCTCGAGGATGCGGCTCGGCTCGGGCGCTGGCTGTTCGGGCGTGACCTCGATTGGCAGTCGGCCGGTACGGAAGAAGCTGTGCCGCTTGCGCTGCCCGTGCCCGTTTACATCACCTATCTCACCGCCATGCCGGACGGCGCCTCGATCGCTTACTACGACGACGTGTACGGCCGCGACACGCCTCGCCTGGCTGGAGCCTCGGGCGCAGCGAGCGTCAGCGGCGGCGCCAGTTCGGGAAGTAAGTGATGTCCTGCGCCACCGCGCGCCCGTAGGGGTCGCGGGCCGGATCGAAGCGAACGTAGCGGACGGTGAGTTGGCAAACGAGCGCGTCGATTGAGGGATCGCCGCTCGACCGCGCGATCCGGCAATTGGAAACGCTGCCGTTCGGGCTGACCAGGATGACCACGCCGACGAGGCCGCTCGGGATTCCCGTCGAGGCGAGCTGGGAATATGCCCGATTGGGAATATTCTCCACCAGCCGTGCCGGAGTGAAGCGGGAATAGTCGGCAGCACCGCCGCCGCCAGTACCATTGCCTGAGCCGCCCGCGCCCGTGCCGCTGCCCGCAGCCGCCGCCCCCGCGCTCACCGCCGTGCCGGTGCCCGCCATTTTGGCCGCGGCGATTGGCGAAGGGACGGGTATCTTAGGGTCGGGAGCAACGACGGGAGTAGGCTCGGCCTTCTTGCCCGGCGGGGCTGCCGCGTTCTTCGGCGCCTCCGGCTTTGAGGACGGCTTCGGTTGCACGATCGGCGGGCGCGGAGGAGGCGCAGGCTCCCGGATGCTGATCGTCGTCAGCTGATCGACGGCGCGGCGGATCTCCTGAACATGCAGCCCGGAGAGGATGACGAATGCGAGCGCGACGTGCACGGCGACAACCGCTGCGACTGCCTTGGCCTTGTCAGGCCGGCCGGCGTTTCCGCGATAGCTGGACACGCGCGTTCTTCCTTGTCACGGACAACGCTTGTTCGCGCTGATGGTTTAGCCGCTCGGTGTCGGCACCTCGCCCGGCATGAAGCTGGCGCTCTTCCGCTCGGGACCGAGCAGCGTCCAAACCGCAATCACGACTGCGGTCACGCCTGCCACCAGTGCGAGCGCAAGACCGTAATTGCCGTCGTTCCTGCTCGCGAACCACGCCTGGAAGGGCGCGTTGCGCGACGCGATGAGATTGCCGAGCTGATAGGCGAAGCCGGGGAACAAGCCCCGGGCCATCGCCGGCGAGAGCTCGTTCAGGTGCACCGGCACAATGCCCCAGGCGCCCTGAACGGCGACCTGAATGAGGAAAGCGCCGATCCCGAGCAGCAGTGGCGTTGATGAGAACGCCCACAGCGGGATAACCGGCAGCGCAAGCAGGCTCGCGATGACGATCGCGCGGCGCCGGCCGATGCGCTCCGACCAGATGCCGAAGCTGATGCCCCCGACGATCGCGCCGACGTTCATGATCGCGGCGAGCATGCCGGTGGTGTGCGTGTCGAAGCCGTGCTGCTTCTGGAGGAAGGTCGGATACTGATCCTGCGTACCGTGGCTGAAGAAGTTGAAGGCCGTCATCAGCACGACGAGGTACAGCGCAATGCGCCAGTTGCGTGCGATCTCGACGACAGGGTTGACCCGCGGATGCGCAGCCAAAGCAAGATGGGCCGGGCTTTCCTTCACGTGCATCCGGATAAGGAACACGAGCAATGCCGGCGCGATGCCGACGAAGAACATGCCGCGCCAGCCGATTTGATCGAAGAACAGGTAATAAACGAGGCTGGCGAGGAAGTAGCCGGAGGGATAGCCCGACTGCAGCAGGCCGGAAACGAAGCCCCGCAGCCGCGGCGGGATCGTCTCCATGACCAGGCTGGCGCCGACGCCCCACTCACCGCCCATCGCAAAGCCGAACAAGGTCCGGATCAGCATCAATTGAGCGAGCGTCCCGGCGAATCCGGACAGGAACGAGAAGGCCGAAAAGGAAAGGATGACGATCATCAGGATCGGCCGGCGGCCGTACCGGTCGGCCAGCCATCCGAAGGTGAAAGCGCCGAACGGCCGTGCGGCGAGGGTCAGGAAAAGTAGCTCCGAGACCTGCTCGTCGCTGACGCCGAACTCCTTCCCGATCGCGGTCTTGAGGAAGACCAGGAGGAAGAAGTCGAACGCGTCCAGCGTCCAGCCGAGATAGCTCGCCCAGATGGCGCTCCGCTGCGAAGGCTCAAGTGACTTCAGGTCGGCAATCAGGCTCATGCGCGGCTTTCCCCCAGTGCACGGGTTAGTGCCCGCGCCTCAGTCCGTCCGCAAGGTGCTTCATTACACCGACCTTA